>JAWJLM010000012.1 GCA_040191315.1 Bacillaceae bacterium S4-13-56
TCGACCTGGTCATATTGTTATTAAAGGTATTCCCAAATATGAACAAGATTTATACTCCTTGTTTGATTAGGAATTCATTTTCATGGTAGATGGTGGCTCCTACGAAGCGAGCCATAATGATTTCTTATCTTGAACGTAAGAAAGCCCAACGAGCAGTTTTAGCTGACCGTTGGGCTTTCTTTTTTTTATAAGTTTACCTGAATCCGCAAAATTTTTGATTGTCCCAGAAGGACGAAGTCGCGGCATAATTAGTCATATTTAAAAAAGGATTTTTGATTTTTACGTCGAAAATTTTTACGTCAAAAATACACAGATTCAATATTTTTGCTATTTTTAAAAAAATTCCCTTATTTTTAACATGTTGATTATCCAAAAAATTCAATCTTTCATCTAGTTGAAGTTTTTTTGCCATTGCGTAGCGATTTCGCTCTTTTGACCAACACAGTGATCCTACCAGCGTGTTGGTCAGAACCGTCCCCATCAGCACACCTATCAGCGTACTCCTTTATATACTCTGGCTTCGTATGGTTTTAATGTGAATGATTTGACATTTAAGTCTTGTGGTTCTGGGTAGTTTGAAATTAGGAGTTCTTCGGCTTTAAATGTAAGGTCATCTGGCAGGTTGAAATCAACGTGTTGCTCACTGAAATTGGTTACAACGAGTAACTTTTCATCTTCTAAGCTTCGAATATAAGCATAAATTTGATCATGTTCAGGTAATAGTAACTCATAATCACCGTAAACAATAAGATTATGCTTTTTTCGAAGTTCAATTAATTTTTTATAGTAATGATAGATGGAGTTCTCATCAGCCAAAGCTTGCTCAGCATTGATTTCCTTGTAGTTTGGGTTCACTTTAAGCCAGGGTTCCCCCGATGTAAATCCAGCGTTCTCAGAACTATCCCACTGGAAAGGGGTCCTAGCGTTATCTCGACCTTTTACACAGATAGATTCCATGACTTTTTCGGGATCTGCGTCTCCCTCCACCACTTTTTCCTTATACATATTTAAAATTTCTATATCCTTATAATCCTTAATAGAATCGAATTTTACATTGGTCATCCCAATTTCTTCACCTTGATAAATGTACGGAGTTCCTTGCATCATGTGAAGACAAGTTCCTAACATTTTAGCAGAAACATCACGATACTCCTTGTCATTTCCGAAGCGAGAAACAATGCGTGGTTGGTCATGATTATTCCAATACAAACTATTCCAACCCACTCCGTGTAGTCCTTTTTGCCACTTCGATAAATTTTCTTTTAAATCTTTTAAGTTAAGTGGCTTCAAATCCCATTTACCACCTGTTCCATTATCAAGACCCATATGCTCAAATTGAAAAACCATTTGCAACTCTTCACGATCAGGACTTGTATAGTTTTTGGCTTCTTGAACATCGACACCTGGCATTTCACCAACTGTCATAATATCATAGTTTGAAAGGACTTCTTTATTCATTTCATGTAAAAATTCATGGATGCGAGGCCCATTCATGTAGTACTTGGCACCACTCACAAATTTTTCACCCTCTGGATTTGGCGCATCAGGAAACCCTGGAACTTTGGAGATAAAGTTGATCACATCCATACGGAATCCATCAATCCCTTTATCTAACCACCACTTCATCATGTTATAAACTTCCTGACGAAGCTTTGGATTTTCCCAGTTTAAATCAGGTTGCTTTTTACTAAATAAATGAAGATAATATTCATCTGTTGTTTCGTCATATTGCCAAGCAGAACCACTAAAATTGGATTCCCAATTGTTTGGTTCTTTTCCATCCTTTCCTGGATGCCAAATATAATAATCTCGATAAGGATTATCCTTAGACTTCTTTGATTCCAAGAACCACTTATGCTCATCAGATGAATGATTAACCACAAGATCCATGATTAATTTCATGTCCCTTCGATGCATTTCATCTAGCAATTCCTCCCAATCTTGCATTGTTCCAAATTCATCCATGATGTCCATATAATCAGAAATATCATAACCGTTATCATCATTTGGTGATTTGTAAACAGGAGATAACCAAATAACATCTACTCCTAGGTTCTTTAGATAATCTAATTTTTCTGTGATTCCTTTTATATCACCAATTCCATCTCCATTACTGTCGTTAAAGCTTCTTGGGTAAATTTGATAAACCACACTTTCTTTCCACCATGCTTTTTGAGTCATTTAATCCCCTCTTTTCCTTGTACTCATTTGTGATGTAATCAATTAATTATTTAATGGATCCTCGCATTACTCCTCCTATAATCCACTTCTGCGCAATGATATAAACAATAATCATAGGCAACATGGCCATTAAATAAGAGGCAAAGGCAAGATTATAATCTGTGCTAAATTGCCCTTGGAATGCATACTGAACAAGCGGCAATGTGTATTGACTAGAATCACTTAATATAACAAGCGGAAGCATAAAGTCATTCCATGCAGCTAGAGACGTAAGAATCGCAACTGTAGCGTGCATTGGTTTCATGATCGGAAAAATGATTCTCCAAAAAACTTGCCACGTATTAGCCCCATCAATAATCGCAGCTTCCTCCAGTTCTTTCGGTATTGTTTTGACAAAACCAACGTAAATAAACACATTAAAGGCTAGCTGCATAACAACATTTAAAAGCGCAAGACCTACAATATTGTCCATTCCCCAAATGCTAGTTTGTTTGACAAGAGGTAACATAATGATAGGAAAGGGAATAAACATGGCACTTATAAAATATAGGTACAAAAATTTATAAAACTTTTTATGCATATTCCTCGCAATGGCGTAGGCAACCAAGGAGTGTGTTGTTATAACTAACACAACGGTTAAGACGGTTACAAATACGCTATTTCCTAGTGCTTGGAAAAAATTAGTCATTTCAATAGCAGTTAAAAAATTCTGAATGGACCAAGATTCTGGAAGCGCAAAAAGATTACCCGTCATTTGTTGTGGGGTTTTAAATGCAATCGTTATCGTTAAGTAAAGAGGGAGCAAAATAAACAAGCTTCCAAGCATTAACAAGATGGTTGCTTTCCAATTGATTCGTTTTCCCATCATGATTATTTCACCTCTCTTCTCTCAAGTACACGTAATTGTATGATCGATATTACAACAATCACGATAAAGTAAATAACCGCATTCGCTGATTGGTAAGCGAATTCCCCGCCTTGGAATCCTCCACGATAGATCAATAAGGATATCGACTCAGTAGCCTGACCTGGTCCACCACCAGTTAAGGCAACAATTTGATCAAATGCCATGAGGAAATTTTTCATGGCAACAACCATATTGATCGTAAAGAATGGTGCAACTAATGGGAACGTAATTCTCCAAAACTTGGCCCATGCCCCTGCTCCATCAATGTCAGCTGCTTCATATACTTCTTGGTCTATTGTTGAGAGACCCGCTAAATATAAAAGCGTATTAAAAGCAACGGATTGCCAAACGGCCAAGATAACGATGGCAACCCAAGCCAAATCAGGATTACCTAATATATTTGTGGAAAGAAACTCAATATTGAGCGCTTGTCCAATTCCAGGAATGATGTGTGTGAAGATAAATTTAAAAATATATCCGACGATTAATACACTAAGGATATACGGTAAAAAATAGACAGCTCGAAGTGTTTTTCGAAATTTTATATTGCTATTCAAACCGATAGCTATAAATAAGCTAATGATATTAACAAGGATAGTAGCCACAATGGCAAACTGAAAGGTAAAACCATAAGCACTTAAAGCACGAGTATCTAGAAAGACATTTAAATAATTTTTAAATCCTACAAAATCCCATGTTCCATACCCTTTATAGTCTGTAAAGCTATAAAAGATACCCTGCAAGGCAGGATAGGTATGAAAGGTGAAAAAAAGTACTAGTGCAGGAATCACCATGAAAAGATAAGCATACTGCCTTTTCACCATATTTAATCTCTCCTTTAAATTGAGAAGGGGCTCCTTCTATTTATTCAGAAGCCCCCATAATCTCTATCGATTGATAACTTTATTCCACTCAGAATCCATTGTATTTAAGAAATCTTCTTTATTTTTCTTAATTAAGAAGTCCTGAACTAAATTTTCTGCTCCCATTCCCGCTGGGTAGTAATGATCAACAAAGCTTGTTAAACTACCTTCTTCAAAGTTCACTCTAATTCCTTCAAAGATTGGGTCCTCTTGGAACACACCTTGTACAGCTGAAAAGGCCTTTTGCTCTTCAATATAAGTGTTTGCTGTTTCTTCATTAATCAGAAATTCTATGAATTTTAAAGCTTCTTCTTTATGCTTTGTTGTTTCACTAACGGCTAATGCCACGTCAACACCAGACACTAAATCATTTTCCTCAGAATTGTCGTTAGACGGAAGGGCGAATGTCCCTAATTGAACGTCTGGATTAGCTTTCAAAATTTCAGGAATTGCCCAGTTACCTTGGATATAGAACACACCATTTCCGTTTGCAAATGCAGCATTCCCATCACCATAACCGATCCCAAAATTATTATCATGGCCATACTCCACTAGAGTCAGCATTTTTTCAGCTATTTCATCATACTCCTCTACAAACGTTGCTTCACCTTCATTTTTTCTTTCCGCAAAATCATCAGGTGCTAGGTTTCCTGCTACACCATTCCATGAAGGCATGGCCGTCCAAGCTTCTTGTAAGGTAAAGTAAATTGGAATTTCTCCAGCCTCTTTGGCAGTTTCCAATGCAGTAACAAATTCATTCCAATTGGTTGGAATTTCAATCCCTAAGTCTGCCACTTTATCCTTATTATAGATAACCGCATTTGCATTTGTTGCATATGGCAATCCATAAATTCCTTCTTGATCTGGTCCAACCAATTTACCTAGCATATCAACATAAGAAGGTTGAACCTTGTCTACTAATTCAGATCCTGTAAAATCGTAGAATACGCCCGCTCTTGCTAATTCTCCATAAGTAGCATTCCCACCAATAGACATAATATCTGGTAGGTCATCTTTAGTTAGTCTTGTTTTTAAAACGGTTTCTGCTTCGGGTGGAGCTTCTAGTTGAATATCGATATTAGGATTTTCATCTTCAAATTTTTGAATGAGTCCTTTATAGGTTTCAACACTTTCAGATTTATTGGAAAAGAGTTCTAACTGCACCTTTCCATCTTCTGCATTATCTCCAGCTCCACAACCAGCAAGGAATAAAGAAGCCCCAATACTTGCAGTAATCAATCCTTTAGTAAATTTTTTCATGATTAATCCTCCAATTTTTTCTTTTTTATTATCTATTTATGAAAAACAAATTATACAGTTATTATCACAGTAAACGTTTACGTAAACAAAAAAGTGAAACTTTAATCTGCTGGGGGTATTACCTACCCGTTCATGTGAGATAAAAACCAACCTACTGAAAATTGTTTGATTTACACTTTACTAAATAAAGTGAACTTCAATATGTGCCCGTCCCACTGATGGCTAGTACCCAAAGGTATGTGACCTAAAGGCCCTTGAATCATTCGAACATTTACGAGCAGTTTATCCCCTATACCCTTCTCGTTTTACTTAAGATTTGAGGCGGGGGATTACTCCCATGAAAATAAAACATTAAATTTTTCATCCTTGTTGGTGAAGCTTGCTTCATGGTTGGCTACCCGTTCATATGGGATAAAACCTGTTAGTCTTAAACTCATTTTGAGTAAACGTTTACGTAAAACACAAGGGAAATCTATTTCAAATCTTTTACACTTTCCCTTTCAACTACTATATGAGGAAATATTCGGCTTTCGACATTACGTTTCGTATCAATCATTTCAAATACCATCTCTGTTGCTTTCTTCCCCATTTCATATAGTGGTTGAGCCACAGAAGTCAAAGGGGGTATACTCATTTCAGCAATACTTAAATTGTCATATCCAATCACGGATATTTGATCCGGTATATTAATATTCATTTGATAAGCAGCCGAAATTAACCCTAAGGCAATTTCATCACTAGCTGCAAATACTGCCGTAGTATCTGGTGCATCTTGAATCAACTGGCGAAAGCAATTGACCCCGTCCTCAAAGCTAAATCCACCATCTGAAAAAACGTCATCCTTGGAAACTGGTATCCCATAATGATTCATGGCCTGTAAGAATCCATTGATCCTAGGTATCCCAGCAATTATATCTTCTTTATTTCCACTGATCATACGGATTTTTTTGTGTCCTTTTTTAATTAAATATTCTGTTGCAGTGTATGCAGCATGTTGATCATTTACTTTTACATAAGGAACAGAAAAATCATAAGATTCAGTAGATAACAGCACCATAGGTATTTCCATTTTATTCACAAATTGATAATATTCTTCTTTTAATAACTCACTAGTAAAAACAATCCCATCAACTTGTTTTTCATGGAGCAGGTGTAAGTACTGCAAGGTTTTCTGACCATTTGATTCTGTGTGACAGACAATCACACTAGAACCACATTGGTGAGTAGTATCCTCTATCCCTCGAATAAATTCATTCATGAGCATGCTCGATAATTTAGGAACAAGAACCCCTATCGTATGTGTGCGTTTGTTGATTAATCCCCTAGCAATACTGTTTGGATGATAACCAAGTTCTTCAATTACCTTAAGGACCTTTTCTTCCGTTTCCTTAGAATAGCCCTGTTTATTATTTACAATTCTTGAAACTGTTGCAATTGAAACATTGGCTTTCTTGGCAACATCCTTAATAGTAATCGGCATCTAAGTTACTCCTCTAAAGATAATTTCTTATAGATCGATTTCTACGTGAGGCTACTGTTCTGTTCAACAAAAAATATGAATCCATTAAGGAAACGAAAGAGCAAATTTATTGAGTAAACGTTTACGTAACTTCATGATAGCACACCTTAAAAACGGTTGCAATGGGATTTTTAAAAAAGCATGTTCGCGGGGGTGTGTTGGTAGGGACGGTTCTGACCAACACAGATGTCCTACCACCGTGTTGGTCAGAACCGTCCCCACCAATCCCAAGATTTTTCGGGTGGTGACAGGCACCAATTTCAATCAATGTGTTTTACTGTAACTTTGAATGTCCACTCTTCGCCGTAGTCATACAAATAGAGGAATTGCTTGCCTTTACGGAGGCCGACTGAGCCAATTTTGACTTCATCTGCGATTGGCTCCCCTGAGTTATCTGCTGGAGACACGATAGCTTCATGGGACCACTTGATTCCATCCATAAAAAAGGAATAAAGATGATCATGATCAAACCCGAATGCCCGCAAGATGCTATTGCTTAAATCACCCATAGATTGTTCCCCATCCAAAACAACTTCACACCAAGAATTTTTATCAAGTGCAACTTTGAATCTGTATACTCCTGGTATGAAGGCCCGTTCTATTCTCGGAAAGGTTTCCCGCAACTCCCTTTTGTCAAAGATATGTGAAAAAGCCTGATAAAAAAGCGGCGGTTTCTCTGAAGGATTTGGGTCGTCCTCCATATCAGGTAAATCCGATCCAGGAATTGGGTTTATTTCTCCAAGCTCCCGCCGTAAAGCGAGGTTCCATAATTCTACTTTTCGTTGCTGCCAAAGTATAGGAACTATCTTTTTACCAAAATCGGTGAGAGTTATTGATTTTACAAAATAATAATTTTTCCTGCCATAGTCATCCATTTTTTCCTGGTTTTTTTCACAGACCCATATGCCTAACCATTCTAAAAATAGAAAAAAGTGATGCCAATTGTGGGTAAGATTTGCAAGCAAAGACTCTTTTTCACGGTCAAAATCTATACGAAAATGTGCATCTTTGTCCATTAATTTTTCGAACACAACCGGGAGAATATGGGACACAAAATTTGTACGCTGACCGAGCAAGCCTGCCCAATTCACATCAATCCAAAATGTTTCTAACAAAAATATATACTTTTCTGTTTCCGTTCTCTCGTTATACAGGTTCCATCTTTCGGTCACTTTGATTATTGGTTTCGCTGAAGTTGAATCGTGGTATATCTTTTCAATCAGTCCCCCAGCAAGTGCAAGATGATAAAAAAAATGGATATACGGATAATATTCTTGCTTTGTATAAGCTGTTACATCCTGTGCTTTTATTGATAGACGTTCATTAATCAGAAGCAGATATTTGGGTGAAATATATTCGGCCTTCTTTGTGATCTGGACCATATTTTCTTTAACAAAAATCATGAACTGGTTAAAGTCTTCGAGCAGATGAACTGGGTAAGTTTTTCTATTTTGAGACGCTGACCAACTGTGATTTTCAGCAGGAACGAAAGTAGCTTTTTCAGCAGGAATAGATTCCGTTTGTTTTGAATCAAGTGTATTTTCCAGAAAACTATCAATCGACAGCTGTTCTATGTAAGTTTTGCTCTTTTTACTCATTCATTCAAGTCCTCCTTAGGTTTCTATGGAAGTATATCATAATTCATGGAGCCATTTAAACCATTCAATGAACAGAATGGAGACAAGCACAAAAACTCACGTGAAACAATTCTGTGAAACGAGATTTTTCGGGTGGTGACAGGCACCAACCAATTTCTATTCATTTAAAAACCGATAGATTTGGCATGCGATGGTAATATCAAACCATTGTTCATGGTTTGAGAAAGATAGGTTTAAAATCGACTCTATCTTTTTTATTCGGTAGTATAGTGTGTTGTGATGAATGGACAACTTATCTATTACTTGATTTAGATCTCGATTAAATTCTACATATACTAAAAGTGTTTGAAGAAGTTCTTTATCCTTCTTTGACTCTAGCTCCAATAACGGACCTAAGTGATCATAAACAAATAAATCAAGTTCGTCTTTATCATGATCGAGTAATAGTCGATAAATTCCACCATCTGAAAAGCGTAACACTTTTCCACTTCTTTTCTTTGCTAACATTTCAATGCATTGCCGTGCATCACTATACGACTTCCTAACATTTATAAATCCCTGATATACTCGACCAATGCCTACTTTTACATCGTAGGGAATATTTTCTATTTTATCGGTGAAATTTTTCAACTTTGCCCTTGCTTCGTTTTTTGTTTTATCATATGGAACAGTTAAAAACGCAATAATATCAGACCCTTGTTGTGTAACAAGCCCATTCATGTGGGATAGCTTCATGGTTTGTTGAATCCACTTAATCCAAGATTCCTTAATAAAATATTGATTAAAACTAGGTTTATCTTGGTTCCCTTCGCAGATCATTACCGTATAATAATCTTTCTCATCAAGGTGGAGGTTATTTGCTTGTTTGATAACGTCCTCATCAAATTGTCCTGAGATAATTTTCTCAAAAATATCTCCTGCAAGCTTACGATGAGTCTCTTCAATCGTACGTTTTCTCATCAGCTCTAAACCTAACATGGATGCACTGTATTCCAAGAGGAGACGATTACCATCTTGAAACGATCCTTCTTCAATCCAAGCACAAAGAAATCCGATAACTGCTTCCGCACCCACGACAGGCAGTACCAGTAGTGAATTTTTTGAACCCTCAATTAACTGCCATTTTTTTACCGAGATCGCATATTGCACTTCTTTAATTGAAAGGAAGTTATCAGGAAGTCTAAGATTATTACTAACTCCCGATGATGATATTGGGAATAATAGCTCATCATAAAATGCAATTGGTGTTTTGGTGATAGCATAGATTGCAGTCATCAAATCATCAATACTTTTGTTTTTACTAATTAAGGAAGCTAAGTCATTATATAAATCAGTTGTACGTTGCAACTGTGTATGTTCTTTTCTCAAGGCCTTGTAAGTAATTTCTAGTTCTTGTTTAGTTTTATCTTGTTCAACTAATAGTAAATGATGTCCATATAATAGAGCGTAGTAAGAACTTACTTCCCTTACCATTTCATACGTATAATTATTAAAATATGCTTGATTATCAAAGCTATTAATCGTTAAAATAGCAATCGGTTTGTTGTTATAAAGTAGCGGAAAACATATGGTAGCTGTCGGAAAACCATCACCAATGATCGAGTCTTTATAATGCTGTAAATTTTGCTCTGTCATTGATTTCATATATTCATTAATAGAATCTTGACCATTTAAAACGATTGATTCCAATGTTTGATACACTGTTCCACTAATTGCCTCTCCCGGCGATAGTTGAGTTTTACGATAACTCTCTTCATGATATCCAATTGCCGTCTTCACCAATAACTTTTTCATCTTTTCATCATAGATAAAGAAAAATCCTGCATTAGCATAAGGGATGGACTCTATTATCGCCATTAATAAACGCTCTTCAAATTTCTTATCTCTGTAGTAATCTGTTAATTCATTTGCCCGTTGGAGAGAATATGCGAGTAAATCATTCATAGGATTGCTTTGCTTCTGATTATCCTGCATGCTACTTCTCTCCTTCTCCAATTATTTAAATTTAATACCAGTTTTTACTGCTTCGACCCATTCATAATAACGATCAATTAGCACTCCACGATTTTTCTCATACATATTTGCTAGCAACTTGATCGGTTCTTCATCGTCGTCCACCCTAAAGTCTACATAAGGAAAACCTTCTTCTGCTACTACTTTAAGAAGTGCAGCCTGCTTTCCACGCTTGTCACCTCCAATTTTATCTGCAGCAACTAGTGCAGCGAGTAACCGTTCTTCTAACAATCCAGTAGTGTTTTCAAATGTTTCAACCATTGTTGTGAGGACATCTTCTCCTGTTAATAAATTCCCCTGAACAGCATAATTATCACCAACGATATGGCCCTTATAGTCATCATTTTCAACCCCAGTGTAGACGGCACTATTCCCAAAATGGTCCATAATAATTAGCTGCCGTAATTCTCTGCCATGATCCTTCATTAAAAGACTATTTAATGTTTCATTAGCTGTTTTCCCACTTTCTAAAAGCTTCATCCCAACTGGCCCAAGCTTTGGGTTTACCCAACCTTGAGATGCAATAATTCCAATGTTTGGTTTCATTGTTGGTGAATAGGCACCAACAGCTGGAAAGCATGAAGCAACAGCAGCCCCAAAATTTCCAGTTTCTTTACATTTAGCAACAATAGAAAAGGTCATTGTAATCGCTCCTGAACAACGTGACATGCTGTAAAATGATTTTCTTCCACTTCAATCCACTCTGGATCTATTTTTTTACATACTTCCTTAGCAAGTGGACATCTAGTATGGAAACGACATCCTGTAGGTGGATTTACTGGACTTGGTATCTCCCCAGTTAGTGGAATACTTTGACGTTTCCGCTTCGGATCTGGAACTGGAATAGCTGATAACAGTGCTTGAGTATAAGGATGAACTGGATTAGTATACAAGGTTTCACTGTCTGCTAACTCAACCATTTTTCCTAGATACATGACACCAATTCGATCACTAATATATTCAACAACACTTAGGTCATGGGCAATAAACAAATAGGTGAAACCAAAATCCTTTTGCAAATCTTTAATTAGATTTAATACTTGTGCTTGTATGGAAACATCAAGCGCTGCTACCGGTTCATCTGCAACGATAAATTTTGGATTTAATGCGAGTGACCTAGCAATTCCAATTCTTTGTCGTTGACCACCTGAAAATTCATGTGGGTAACGTTTCAAGTAGCTTTCAGGGATACCAACAGCATCTAATAACTCTTTAATTCGTTTATCTCTTGATTTCTTATCTTCATTATATGTTCTAAGCGGTTCATCAACAATTTGTTTGATAGTCATTCTAGGATTAAGAGAAGCATAAGGGTCCTGAAAAATCATTTGAAAATCTCTTCGCTTTTCTCGCAATTCTTTTTTTGAGTACTTGGTTACATCTCGATTTTCAAAGTAAATATTTCCTTCCGTCGGCTCAAGCAACCTTAACAATAGCCTCCCCATCGTAGATTTCCCACAACCAGATTCTCCTACTATCCCAAGTGTTTCTCCTTGGTAAATGGAGAATGTTAAATCATCTACTGCTTTTACAACGGGATTATCTTTTTGGAACCACTTCCCCCCTAGGGCAAAGTGTTTCTTTAATCCCTCTACTCGGACAAGTTCTTGTCTCTTTGTTTCCATTCCTGCACCTCCTCTTCATATAAATAACAAGCAGTCCCATGCCCCTCACCAGTTGAAAAAAATGGTGGGTGTACAGAATGGCATTTTTCAAATACAAATGGACATCTATCCGCAAAACGACACCCTTCAGGTAAATCAGTTAGAGTAGGAGGTTGTCCCTGCACAGGTTCTAGCCTCTCTTTGCTCCCAAATTTAGGTAAAGATGCTAACAACCCTTTTGTATATGGATGTTTAGGATTTTCAAATAATTCTTCGACAGTTGCCTGTTCAACAATTTTCCCTGCATACATGACAGCTACTTTATCACAAATTTCAGCTACAACACCTAGGTCATGTGTAATCATCATAATGCCCGCATTAGTCTCCTCTCGCAGCTTGAGAATTAGATCTAACACTTGTGCCTGTATAGTCACGTCTAATGCAGTAGTAGGTTCATCTGCGATAAGTAAAGACGGGTTACCTGCGAGCGCCATCCCAATAACACCTCGTTGCCTCATACCACCACTAAACTGGTGAGGGTATTGTGCCGCACGCTCCTCTGCCGATGGGATTCCTACCTTTTTTAACATTTCAATTGCTCGAGTCCAAGCTGTCTTTTTAGAAACTTTCTCATGAATCAAAGGAACCTCTGCAATCTGATTACCAACAGTGTAAACAGGATTAAGAGATGTCATTGGATCTTGAGCAATTAAGCCTATCTTACTTCCCCTAATATTCAACATCGCTTTCTCACTTTTTTCCAATAGATTTTCACCATTAAACAGCACTTCTCCGCTTATTGTTTCATTTCTTTTCGCTCCTACAAGCCTAAGGATAGATTGAGATGTCATGCTTTTACCACATCCAGACTCACCAACAATGCCGAGTATTTCCCCTCGTTTAATTTGAAAGGAGATACCATCTACCGCTGTCACAACGCCTTTTCCTGTTCTAAACTGTGTTGTTAAGTTTTTTACATCCAATAAAATACCTTCCACCGTAGCATCTCCTTTCTATGATTTTTCGTTATTTAACCTAGGATCTAAAGCGTCACGCAAACCGTCCCCCATTACGTTAAAACTAAATACAGCTAATGTAATGGCGATACCTGGGAATACTGCTGCCCACCATGACAGTTCCATCCAATCCTTCGCCTCACTTAGCATAATTCCCCAGGAAGGGGTATCTGGTGATACGCCTAGCCCTAAAAAGCTAAGAGCAGCTTCAGCCAGGATTGCAAACGCAAACGACAAAGTAATTTGAACAATTAATGGAGCCATTGCATTTGGGAGTATGTGTCGAAGCAAAATAGTGTGGGCTTTTACCCCCATGGACCTTGCTGCCTCTATATATAATGAATCACGAATATTTAATACTGTGCCTCGCGCTATTCTAGCAAAAATTGGTGTGTAAACAATACCGATAGCTAGCATGAGATTGTTTAAACTAGGACCTAATATAGCCATAATAACTAGAGCTAATAAGATATCTGGAAAAGAAAATAGCACATCCGTAACTCTGGAAAGGATGTTATCTATCCATCCACCAAAATATCCCGAGACTAATCCAATCAAAGTTCCAATTACAAAGGAGAACCCAACAGCTATAAGCCCTACTTGAAGAGAAATTCTAGCACCATAAATAATTCTACTAAATATATCACGACCGAATTGATCAGTTCCAAACCAATAATCACCATTCGGAGGCTGGAGACGACTTATCGGGTTCATTGCATAAGGGTCATAAGGAGTTAACCATTTGGCAAAAATGGCAGTTAGTAGAATAATAGAAATAAAGATGAACCCTACTAGCGCTATTCTATTTTGTATAAATCTTTTCCATAAATCACTCATTGTCTCACCTCTCCTCTGTCATGTGTTAATATCTTATTTTAGGATTTAAAAATGCGTAAATAATGTCAACTACTAAATTAATAAGAACAAAGGCTGACGCAATGAATAAAATTGTCCCCTGCAATAAGGCATAATCTCGATTGGTGATCGACTGTAAAGCAAGACGCCCTATCCCCGGTAACGAAAAAATTTGCTCGATGACTACCGAACCTCCAAGTAAATAACCAGTTTGTATACCAACAACGGTAATGACAGGAATAAGCGCATTCTTCAATCCGTGCTTCCAAACCCATCGCTTGTTAGAAACCCCTTTTGCTTTTGCCATCTTCATATACTCTTCACCCACAATTTCAAGCATGGATGATCTAGTCATTCGCATAACCACCGCACCAACTGCCGTGCCTAAAGCGAGTCCTGGCATGACCATCGATCTAAAATTATTCCATATGTCTTCTGTAATTGGCACAAATCCCCCAGACGGAAGGACGCCCCAATGCAATGCAAAAAGCAACATCATCAGTGTGCCTAGCCAGAAATTGGGTACGGAAATTCCGAACATACCAAAGAAACTGGCACCGTAATCCATAATCGAATTTCTTTTTATTGCAGCGTACGTACCTAAAGGAATGGCAACAACAATTGCAAATACAACACTAATCACTGTCAGTTCAAGTGTTACAGGAAGTCGGTCAATTATTGCATCTAATACAGGTTGATTTGAAAAGGAAGAAAACCCAAAATCTCCTTGTATTATATTGGATATCCATAAGCCATATTGCACAATTAAAGGTTCATTTAATCCTAACCTTTCTCGTAAAATAGTTGCCTGTTCCTCGTTATAATTAGCACCTAATAATGCGGTAACCGTATCACCTGGAACAAGTCTAACGATAAAAAATGAGATTATCGAAATTCCAAATAAAACGGGAATGGCGACTAATAATCGTTTAAATATATATTTTCCCACTAGACCACCTCCTTAAGAGATTTTTTATTTGATTAGCGCATACTCTTTTTCTTAAGAAAACTTGGCATTTGCCAAGCCTTTGTGGCGAATGGCTTAGTTGCACTTATGCAGATAGGAAAGTTTTATACTTTCCTATCTGTAAGAAAAGCGCAAGCGCCCTCGATCATCGACGTAAGCCGGTGAGGCCCACAAGATGTGGGTCACGTAGGCGTTGCCACACGATGTGGCGGTGATCCTCCGAGATAAAGGAAACACGGTTCACGAGGGCTCGCAGGAAGCGAGTCCGTTCGGTGTTGCGAATCATTTCGGTGGGACGAGTAATCGCAGTCCCAACACGATGTCGCGTTTTTAACCGAACCTCCTTCATCGATGTTGACTTATCGATGGAGAGGAGGGAACCGACTCTAGTCGATAGGCTGCCCTTCGAAATTAGAAAAGCACTTGTCTCTGCGAAGTAGCTCTAAGTAGCTTTCCTTACTCCGGGCGAAGATTATTCGATGAAGCTTTTTCGCTGGAGCTAGACAAATTTTATACTTTATCTTTTAAAAAAGGAGGATGATAGGTTCATCCCCCTTTTTTATTTATTATTCAATCCATGTGTTTTCTAATGATTTTGTTGTAACTGTAGGGTTAACATCAAATCCATGAATACCGTCACGAAGCACTGATGCTTGTTGATTCGCATATAAGAATACCATTGGTGCATCTTCTACAATTAATCGTTGTGCTTCTGTATAAATCTCTTTTCTTTCTTCTTGACCGTTAGTTACACGTCCTTTTTCAAGGAGCTCATCAACCTCTAGATTAGAATACTCTTGCTGATTATAAACTTCTCCAGAATGGAAGATGTTATATAAGAACTCATCTGGATCAACGAAACCAACCCAACCAACAATAGTCATTTCAAAGTCATGATTTCCTAAACCTTCAAAGAAAATGCTATCTTCCTGCTGAAGTACTTCAACACTTATACCAACATCAGCTAATTGTTGTTTGACTACTTGAGCTGCATCTACTTGCGCTTGGTTTTGACCTACTTTTAGAGTAATGTCGAAGCCACCTTCATAGCCTGCTTCAGCTAATAACTCCTTTGCCTTATCAATATCGCGGTTAGGATATGTGTTTAAATCTCCGTAAGCCCAATGTCCTGGAGGAATTGGTCCACCAGTAAGCGGTGTTGCCATACCAAACTTTACTACATTATTTAATTCTTCACGGTCAATAGCCCAAGCAATTGCTTGCCGTACTGCTTTTTCTTGTAATGGTCCAGCAGTGACATTTAAGCCAATATACTCCCAGTAACTACCTGTTACTGATTCTACATTTAGACCTTCGGCTTGCTCAAGTAACTGAATGTCCTTTGGTGATAACTGCAAGATAATGTCTAACTCATCATTACGGATTGCTGTTGTTCTTGCTGTTTCATCAGGAATTGTTTTCCATACAACTCTGTCTAAATAAGGTAATCCTTCTTTAAAGTAATCTTCATATTTTTCTAGAACCAATTGTTCTCCTTTATTCCATTCTACTAAAGCAAATGGCCCACTTCCTGCGTCCACATTATCTAAACTTCCCCCATTTTCCTCAACGATCGTTTGATTCACAATCGCATTCATAGGATTAGCCAAGAAAGTTAAAAACGGCGCTACAGGCTCGCTTAGTCTAATAACAACCTTAGTCTCATCTGGTGTTTCAATCGATTCAACTGCCTCAAATTGAGGAGCTCGTACTACCATCTCAACAATTCTTTCAATAGAATACTTTACGTCTTCTGATGTTAAAGTATCTCCATTATGGAAAGTTACCCCATCAGCCAGTGTAAAGGTATATTCTTTACCATCTCCAGAAATTTGGTAATCTGTAACTAGTTCACCCTCAATCTCACCATATGTACCTTCTTTATATCTGAATAAAGTACTGTACATATTTTCAATGTAGCGCATTGATTGCGCACCAGTTTCTTTATGCGGGTCCAATCCTTGTGCACCATTTAGGTCAGCGATTCTTAATTCGCCTCCTTCAACGGGGTCTCCACTTGGCTGTGATTCTTCAGAACTATCTTCCCCAGACTTTTCTTCTGTTCCAGTATCATCTGATGATCCGGTATCTTCGCTGTTACCGTTATCCTGTGAGCATGCTGCAAGAACTAGTAAAAATAAAATCAAACTAATCAATAGTGAAAATTTCTTCATAAAAATCCCCCTTTTTGAATTTTCTAAATATAATAATAATACATTTCAGAAAGAATAAATACAGAAGTTCTCCCAAAAATCATTTTAATATTTTTGGGATACTTCACAAAAAATATTAAAATGATGCTTCCAACACACTAAAAAACCCTAGAAAACCAGCATTTAATCAGGCTATTTGGTTTTCTGTCCATTGTCCTGTTAAGAAATCTCACAAAAATAAGCGTTCTGTTACGCGCTTATGCTTTAAATATATAGTTAAATACTGCTCGCTCGAGTGGGGCCAATTCACGATCTATTTGATTATTTTCTTTCGCAGTATCAACAGTCTCTCTTAATGCTTTTAACTTTTTAATTTTGATAACTGCCAATTGTATTTATACGATAATAAAGTGAACTTCAATCAGTGGCCGTCCCCTACTGCTTGTTAGTACCCAAGGGCATGACCTAAAGGCCCCTCATTATGGGCAGTTACTCTTTTCGTTTCACTTAATACTTGAGGTGCGGGTATTACTCCCATGAAAATAAAACATTAAATTTTTCATCCTTGTTAGTGAAGCTTGCTTCATGGTTGGCTGCTCGTTAATGCGGGATAAACATTTGCTTGTTGTTCTTATGTATGTGGAGGAATTGTGAAAAAAAGACTAGGAGAAAATTTGCGTGTTAACTTTGGGGCAATCGGGACGGCCCTTCTTTTATTCTCATTTATAGGAGATGTGACTAGATCCCCTACTTTCTTTGTGCATATCCCAATGCTCCCGAACACCATCAGCACTCTTATTTGCAATCCATACAAAGTGGATCATTATACGTTTTGGAAGCAAACCCTAACTCCATTCAGGGGTCTCAAGGTCTCAAGGGATGAGGTGATTGATGCCACTTTAATGTAAATAAAGATGACAAATCTACGTTTCTAGCAAAATCAAGTCTGTCAAACTTGAGATAATTCATGAAGGCAGTTGAACCATTGAATGACGAAATGAGGATCATCGAAACCCACGTGAAACATTTCTGTGAAACAAGAATTTTCGGGTGGTGACAGGCACCGACACAAGGTAGGTGTCGCTAAGGAAATTCACGATGAGAACCGTCCCTACCAACACGCTGATGTTTTTTGTTTTGTTAATGAACTGTGATACATTAATGAGGGAGGCTGTTATTGTTCGGTTCAGGTCACGGAAGCCTTTCTCAATATCCAATAAAAATGAGAGACGTAAGGAGGAGTTACCATGTTTGAGAAAAAAAGCCTTAAGGGTACATATGCACTCGTTACCGGGGCGTCAAGCGGTTTGGGCTATGCGATGGCAGAAGGGCTGGCAGAAGCTGGTGCTACGGTGGCTTTAGCGTCAAGGCCTGGAAGCAAATTAACAGACGCCGTTCAGAAGCTCCAGCAACAGGGATTTTCTGTTGTTGGTTTGCCCTTGGATGTCCGCCAAGAGCAGTCGGTGGACGAGGCCGTACAATGGGTAAGGAAGGAATGGGGACGCCTTGATGTACTGATTAATAATGCAGGCATCGGGATGAAAACTGTCAATCCTGATTTTCTCACGGAGCCGCAACCCTTTTTTCGTGTAATGCCTGAGAAATTTCGCGATCTTATCGATACCAATTTGACAGGATATTTTCTAGTTTCCAGAGGATTTGCCCCCCTCATGATTGAACAAGGAAAAGGGAAAATCATTAATATATCAATGAATCATGAGACTATGAAAAGAAAAGGGTTTGTTCCCTATGGTCCATCGAGAGCGGCAACCGAATCCTTATCACATATTATGGCGGAGGACCTAAAGGAATATCATATTGATGTGAATATGCTTTTACCGGGGGGCGCCACAGTAACGGGAATGATTCCTGACAAAACGCGTAGAGAAATCGAAACAAAGTTCCAGCTGCTCGATCCGATGGTAATGGCAGAGCCGGTAGTATTCTTAGCTTCGCAGGAATCAGATGGGATTACGGGAGAGAGAATCGTAGCAACCGAATTTGAAAATTGGTTTAACAAAAAAAGGATGTGATTGCAATGGAAAAAAGAAAACTCGGAAAAGAAGGATTAGAAGTATCTGCTTTAGGACTAGGTTGCATGGGGATGTCTGACTTTTACAGCGGCAGGGATGACAAGGAATCCATCAAAACAATCCACTACGCACTAGAGCAAGGCATCACGCTGCTCGATACCGCAGATATGTATGGGGTTGGTGAGAATGAAGCGTTAATAGGGCGTGCCATTGCCGACAGGCGGAATCAAGTGGTAATTGCCACTAAATTCGGTAATGTGAGAGGAGAGGATGGCTCCTTCCTAGGCATCAGCGGTCATCCCGATTATGTAAAAAAAGCCTGTGACGCCAGCCTTCAGCGTTTAGGTATAGACCATATTGACCTCTATTACCAGCATCGGGTTGATCCACAGGTTCCGATTGAAGAAACCATAGGAGCTATGGCGGATCTTGTCAAGGAAGGAAAAGTCCGTTACCTTGGAATGTCAGAGGCAAAGCCGGAAACCCTCCGCCGAGCATATACGATTCACCCGATTACCGCGCTGGAAACTGAATATTCCCTTTGGAGCAGAGATGTAGAGGACGAAATCCTGCCAACCTGCCGTGAACTGGGAATAGGATTTGTACCATATAGTCCATTGGGAAGAGGATTTTTGACAGGAACGATCCAAAAGTTTGAGGATTTGGCACCAGACGATTACCGTCGATTCTCTCCTCGCTTTCAAGGTGAAAATTTTCAAAAGAATCTTGATCTAGTACAAAAAATAGAGGAGATTGCTGCGGAAAAAGGTTGTAAATCCTCCCAATTGGCGCTTGCTTGGCTGTTGGCCCAAGGGGAAGATATCGTTCCCATCCCTGGAACCAAGCGGGTCTCTTACTTGATGGAAAACATTGGTGCCCTGCAAATCAAATTAACGAAAGAGGATTTGCAGCGGATAGACGAAGTGGCCCCAAAAGGCGCGGCTGCAGGGGAACGCTATGAGGAAACAGGAATGAAGTCTGTAAATCTGTAAAGGTCTAAGGATCAAGAGGGAACAAGTTTCATAGGTGCCAGGCACCTAGAGCCATTAGAACGAATTCTGTTCTAATGGCTCTTATTACTTTGTGCCCAGCTCTTTCCCCTGCACTTAATGGCTTAATTAACCGCAAACAGCTGCTCATAACACCGCACTGCTGCCTCAAACTCCGGATGGTGACTGGCAATTCAACGTGAGAACCGTCCCCACCAACACACAATTCCCGTGAAACAATTCTGTGAAACGAGATTTTTCGGGTGGTGACAGGCACCAATTAATGTGAAACGATCAATTTGGCATTCCCATCCAATTCGTATTCGCCATATCCAGATGGGAGCATAAAATGGTCACCCTTTTTGAATTTAAACTGATCTTTATCCTTTATTAGGGATCCTGTTCCTTCAATAACACTCACTAACTGGAAGGTGAGGTTTTGATTCATTTTTGCGTTGCCTTCCAATTCCCATTTGTGGACAGTGAAATGATCACTTTCTACGAAGGTAGTGATTTTCATATCACCTGACGTTTTAACAACAGGCTTAATTTCCGGCTTTACAAAAGGAACTGTCGTTACCGCAATCGACTGCTCGATATGCAGCTTCCGCTGATTGCCTTCATTGTCTCTGCGATCATAGTCATAAACTCTGTATGTTGTATCCGAATTTTGTTGGGTTTCCAGAATGACAATCCCTTCTCCGATCGCATGAACAGTCCCGCTTGGAACAAAGTAAAAGTCGCCTGGCTTAACTGGTACTTTCGTAAGAAGCTCGTCCCACTTTCCTTCCTGGATCATAGCTGCGAGCTCTTCTCTTGTTTTAGCAGTATGACCATAAACGATTTCTGCATTTTCTTTACAATCAATGACGTACCAACATTCTGTCTTGCCCAGATCACCTTCATGTTTAAGGCCATATTCGTCATCAGGATGAACCTGAACAGATAAATCCTGAGCAGCATCCAGGATTTTCGTCAACAATGGAAAACGGTCACCCTCCATGTTTCCGAACAGTTCACGTTTATTTTTCCATAACTCTCCCAAAGTTAATCCCTTGTACTCCCCGTTCTTAACGACACTCTGACCGTTGCTGTGAGCAGCAAATGCCCAGCATTCGCCCGTTTGGTCGGAAGGAATCTCATAGCCAAAAGACTTCAGCTGTTCACCGCCCCAAATTCGTTCTTTGAAAACCGGCTCAAAAAATAATGGTTGTATCGACATGTTCTAAACCTCCATAGTAACGATTCACATAACTCCCATATTAATAGACATGTTCAGGAAGAGCAATGTTTACTTCCTATTCCTGTACTCCCAATTCATTTTTGGCAAGTAATAGAGAACCTATAATTCCTGCATGATCACCGAGACCTGGACTTACGATATAATCAGACAGGTCTGGCAAAGCAACATAGCCATTCAGGAGCTTTTCTAAGTATTTATGAATATACGAAAATACCTGCTTCTGATTCATGACTCCTCCGCCAAGAATAATCTTTTTCGGTGAAAGGATCAGGATATACTGCATCAGTGCCTGGGCGATATAATAACCTTCCATCTCCCAAACTTGATCGCGTCCGACCAGTTCAATACCTTTTGCTCCCCAGCGCTCTTCAATAGCAGGACCCGCCGCAAGTCCTTCAAGGCAATCCGAATGATAAGGACACTTTCCATTATAGTGATCCTCTGGATGCCTTCTTACAAGGATATGCCCCATTTCCGGATGTGAAAGCCCTTGGAGCAGTTTTCCCTGTACGACTGCGCCCGCCCCAATTCCTGTTCCAACCGTAATATATAAGCAGCTGTCCAGTCCTTTCGCTGCACCAAGGGTGGCTTCTCCCAATGCAGCAGCGTTAACATCTGTATTAAATCCAACTGGAACTTCTAATGCTTTTTTTATTTCCTGGACAAAAGGATAGCCCTTCCACCCTGGCTTAGGTGTCGAGGTGATATTCCCGTATGTAGCGCTATCCGCATTCACATCTATTGGCCCAAATGATCCAATACCAATTGCCCTAATTGGATATTTTTGAAAAAATTCTACAACCTGCGGGATAGTCTCGGATGGTACTGTTGTTGGAATCTGGCCTTTTTCCACTATATTCCCCGCTTCATCTCCTACGGCAAAAACGAACTTGGTGCCGCCTGCTTCAATTGCTCCTAGCATTACTATTCCTCCAGATTTAAAATTTCAAGACTTTTGTTCCCAATCCTGGTCTATCCTTTGGCTTTTTCCATATGAAAAACAGAGTAGGAATCATGATAAAGAACCCTAAATTTCATACTTTCTTTGGATTAAGCACACTGCACACTTTATTACCCTTATTTTACCATATGAATCCCAAAGAAATAGAACATTTATCTCAAAACACCCACCAACTCACAAATCTCGTGGAACAATTCTGTGAAACGAGATTTTTCGGGTGGTGACAGGCACCATCAATCCCTACTAAACAAATCTCGTGTATACACCTTATCCTCAACTTCACGCAAATCATCTGATAATCGATTTGCGACAATTACATCTGATAGTCTTTTGAATTCTTCGAAGTCATTAATTACTCTGGAATTATAGAATGCATCCTCTTGGAGTGCTGGTTCATATACCACGACTTCAATTCCCTTAGCTTTTATGCGCTTCATAACCCCTTGAATAGCCGATTGCCTAAAGTTATCAGAATCTAGTTTCATCGTAAGCCGATAGATTCCTACCACTTTAGGCTTTCTTTTGATAATCATCGTAGCAACATGATCTTTTCTGGTTCTATTGGCATCTACTATTGCTGCAATGATATTATTTGGAACATCTTCATAATTTGCCAATAACTGCTTTGTATCTTTAGGAAGGCAGTAACCACCGTATCCAAAGGAAGGATTATTGTAATGTGTACCTATTCGTGGATCTAGACCGACACCATCGATAATCTGCTTGGTGTCTAATCCTCTTACTTCCGCATAGGAGTCTAGCTCATTAAAGAAAGCAACTCTCATTGCTAAATAAGTGTTTGCAAACAGCTTTATAGCCTCAGCTTCTGTTGCATTAGTAAACAAGACATCTATATTTTCTTTTAGAGCACCTTCAATTAATAAATCAGCAAAAACTCTTGCTCTTTCAGACTGTTCCCCAACAACAATTCTTGAAGGATACAAGTTATCATATAATGCCTTACCTTCCCTTAAAAACTCTGGTGAAAAGATTATATTTTCCGTCTCGAATTTTTCTTTTACTGCTTCGGTATAACCTACCGGAACTGTCGATTTAATAACCATGACTGCATCTGGATTAATGGATAAAACATTAGCAATAACAGCTTCTACAGATCTAGTATTAAAATAATTCTTTTCCGAATCATAATTAGTAGGTGTAGAGATGATTACATATTCAGCATTTTTAAATGCCTTATAATTGTCCGTCGTAGCCGATAAGTTCAATTCCCTCGAAGCTAAGAAATCTTCAACTTCCTTATCCATTATTGGAGATCTTCTATTGTTAATCATATCTACTTTTTCTTGAATAATATCTAACGCAATCACTTCATTGTGTTGAGCAAGCAATATCGCATTAGATAAGCCAACATACCCAGCTCCAGCTATAGTAATCCTCATATTAACTTCCCCTCTCTCCATATTTCAAAAAAATAAATGAATGAATGATATGATTATTAGTTTCCTTACTAAAAACTATAAACACGATGTAACTTTTCAAAATCTTAATAAAAAGCTGCGATATCCCTAGCATTCCATGTCTTCGCGGCACCCTTAAACGGTTCAATTCTTATCTATATTTTCTTTTAGAGCACCTTCAACTAATACCTTTGCTCTTTCACACTGTTCCCCAACAACGATTCTTAGCCTCTCCCATATTTCATTTAACTGTTCTTGGCTTAATTGCGAAAGGGCTTCTTTAGGATTCAAAAAACTCACCCTATCCACTAACCCCTCAGTGCCAGGGGCAGTCCCAATCTACTCTAGACCGACTTCATTTCCATAATTATGTCGGATATACTTTTTACTTTTACACCAGTGTATTCCGGATAATCGAGTTCAAAGAAATCAATAAATATCGTTTGCATCTGCAAGTGGATGGCAGGTGCTATTTCGTTAACATAATTATCCCCAATCGAAAGAACCTTTTCAGGGGAAATTTGATAGTGTTCCAATAGCCTTGCAAAATGATTCTTTGTATACTGTGGTTTACGGGCCTCCGTAATAACCTCTTTAAAAATACCCACAAGATCTAAGAGCTGTAAAAGCCGATGCACATCGTCTTCTTGACTATTTGTGAGCAGAACCAGTTGCTTTTTTTCCCTTAAATTCAACAACGCCTCACGCAATCCTGGTATTTTTGTTAATTGAAATTGATCTGTCGCCATAAAATTCTTTGTTTTCACGTAAGACGTATGGGTATCAACCACTCCGTAATGTCTCGCACACACATTTGGTAGCCACCAGCCATCACCAATGGCAATCATCGAATCAAAATCAAAGCTGATTGGGTGAGGATAAAGCGTTCGAACTTCATTCTCTTCTAGCTCGACCCCTGTCCATTTCCAAGCCTGAATCACGGTTGAATCCATCGAATCTACTTTTAAAACATGGTCTCTTACCACATCATACACTTTTCCTATGGTTACAATATGTTCCCCAGCGACGATTTTTTCATATTCTTTACTGAACTCAGGCCATAATGCTTCTGGGAGCTCCTGTTTTAATTGTTCTGCATAATACTCAAAATGATCGGTGTCTTCATATAAGGTCCCATCAAGATCAAAAATAAATAATTCACTATCTGTTAACAAATTACCCATAACTACCTCCCAGTTGGGACACAGGGAAAGGCTCACTGTCCCTGACCCTAAAAAGTATAGGAGACGCCAAAACAAAGTACCTGCCCCTTTGTCCCCATTTTTTTGTTATATTACCCTGTATTTTGACATTATTCTATAAAATCACAAATGAATTTACTTAATTTTCACAATTCCTTTATGTTAACTTAGCATTCGGTCAGTAGAATAAAACATGTCACCTCTTCAACTAAATGAGCTGACTTCCATCAGGAGAAGTACCCCCTTTTTTCTACTGATGGTTAGGTATGTATGCAAAGCCTGATTGATTTCATCCAATTAGGCTTTGCCATTTTCGGCAGTTGAGCTCGTTAGTAGTTTCGTAGTTTCCATTTGCAGCATACGAGGAATTTCATTTGCAGCAATAGCGAAGAAATTTATTGCCGAACACTAGCAAAATGAATAGGAGGTCCCATCTTTGAAGCTACAGTTAAAGAACTTAACGATGAAATTTGACGATATCATTGCCGTTAATGGCTTAGATGTAACCATTAATGAAGGAGAGCTTGTCTCCCTGTTAGGTCCCAGCGGTTGTGGAAAAAGTACGACGCTTTTTATGGTGGCGGGTTTATATAAGCCTACCTCTGGAGAATTGTACTTTGGCGATCAACTCGTAAATGAAATTGAACCAGAAAACCGTGAAATAGGAATGGTTTTCCAAAACTATGCTTTATACCCGCATATGACGGTGTTAAAAAATATTATGTTTCCATTAAAAATGGCTAAAGTCCCGAAAAAGGAAGCAGCCGAACGTGCTGTTGAAATGGCCAAGCTAGTTCACATTGACCATCTGCTTGACCGAAAACCGAAGCAACTTTCTGGAGGACAGCAGCAACGCGTGGCCATCGCTCGAGCACTTGTCAAGCAGCCAAAACTTTTACTCTTAGATGAGCCGCTTTCAAACCTAGATGCCCGACTTCGCCTTGAAATGCGCGAGGAAATTCGCCGCATCCAGCAGGAAGTTGGGATTACAACAATTTTTGTCACACATGATCAAGAAGAAGCGATGAGCATCTCGGACAAGGTATTGCTCATGAAGGATGGAAAATTCCAGCAGTATAGTCACCCGCAAGAGATGTATGATCAGCCTGTTAATTCATTTGTCGGTTCTTTCATGGGAAATCCACCGATTAATATGATTCCTGTTGTTTTTGATAAAAATCAACAAAGTGTGCACCTCAGCAGTAACGGAGAATGCCTCAAGCTCCCTAGTCACACGAGGCTCGATCTTCCTTCTGGAAAAGAGATGCTATTAGGAATAAGGCCAGAGGATTTCACACTGGCTAACAGCGATACGGATGATGGTTTCCTGACCGCGAAGGTGGAGGTGATTGAGCATATCGGTCGTGATACACTCCTAAATGCCACAATAGGGGATCAGCCGATTCGCGCCTTAGTTCAGCCTGATGTAACCGTTCAAAAAGGGGACAAGGTGAAGTTCACAATCCGAAAGAAACATTTTCACTTATTTGATGCCCAAACAGAAATAAACCTGCTTAGGAACAACTTATAAAGGAGGGCCACTGTTGAAGCAAAAACCAACTTTACAATCAACATTGAAAGCCCTTCTCTATTTAGCACCTGCTCTAATTATTTTAGGGGTTTTCAATATTTATCCCATTATCAAATCGTTTTTAATGAGCTTTTATACGGACTATGACTACTTCAAAGACATTGTCCATGAATATGGTTTTGATAACTTTATGTTTATTTTTAATGATTCCGAGTTTTGGGTCGCGATGAAAAATACATTTATTTTCGTTCTTGGCGTCGTGCCCATGTCGATTCTTCTTTCACTCGGTATTGCGATTCTATTAAACTCCAAGATTAAATTTCGCGGAATATTCCGGTCGATTTACTTTTTACCTTTCGTCACTTCGGTTGTTGCCGTTTCCATCGTCTGGCGCTGGATTTACCATACCGATTATGGTCTATTCAACTACTTTCTCGGCCTGTTCGGAGTTGATCCAATTCAATGGTTAACCGACCCACAATGGGCGATGCCGGCACTGATTATTATGAGTATTTGGAAAGGCTTAGGCTATAACATCATCATCTTTTTAGCCGGATTGCAAAATATCGATCAACAATATTACTTAGCCGCCCAAATGGATGGGGCAAGACCTTGGAAACGATTTTTGCATATGACTGTTCCAATGCTGTCCCCTACGACTTTTTTTGTCAGCATCGTAGCAAT
The DNA here is from genome assembly GCA_040191315.1 of Bacillaceae bacterium S4-13-56. Taxonomy (NCBI): domain Bacteria; kingdom Bacillati; phylum Bacillota; class Bacilli; order Caryophanales; family Bacillaceae; species Bacillaceae bacterium S4-13-56. Next base: position 26,998 of record JAWJLM010000012.1, read on the forward strand.
CATCAATTCCTTTAAGGTCTTTGATGAAATCTTTGCTTTGTTCAACGGAAAACCCGGACCTGCATACAGTGCGCAAACCATAGTCTATTATATCTATGAAAAATTTTACAACGAATGGGAATTTGGCATTGCCTCCGCTGCTGCCTACATTCTTTTTATCATTATTTTTATTTTTACCCTTGTCCAACTATACATTGGAAAACGCAGGGTGACTTACTAGTGGAAAGGGGAGAAACGAATGCAAAAGGCCGCTTTATCAAAAGGATTCATCTATCTCATTCTCATTCTTGGAAGTGCTTTAATGCTTTTGCCGTTTATTTGGATGGTTAGTACATCTCTAAAATCTGCGGGTGAAGTAATGAGGATGCCACCTGTGTGGATTCCCTCTGACCTTAAGTGGGAAAACTATGCAATCGCATGGGAGATGGCGCCATTTGCTAGATATACACTGAATAGTTTAATCGTCACCATCTTATCGACAATCGGCGAACTGCTAACAACGATTCTCGCCGCTTATGCCTTTTCACGAATTCACTTTTATGGCCGTGACATAGTCTTTGCCGTTTTACTTGGAACAATGATGGTACCTGGTGAGGTTCTATTAATCCCGAACTTTGTGACACTATCAAACCTTGGTTGGATTGATCAATACGAAGCACTGATTGTTCCATGGCTCGCAAGTATTTTCTCCATCTTTTTATTGCGTCAGTATTTTTTAGGGATCCCGCAAGAACTTTCGTATGCGGCGAAGATGGATGGATGCAGTAATTTCCGGTTCCTTTGGACAATTATGGTTCCATTAGCGAAACCAGCGCTAATAACAATCGCCCTTTTAAAAGCAATTGGCAGTTGGAACGCCTTTTTATGGCCACTAATTGTGACCCAATCAAAGGAAATGCGCACGCTACCTGTCGGACTCACCTCCTTTAGTACCGAGGCTGGGACCGTCTATGAATTACTCATGGCCGCATCAACCATGATTATTCTGCCAATGATTATTCTTTATTTAATTTTACAAAAATACATCATCGAAGGTGTATCGAAAGCTGGGATTAAAGGCTAGCACCATTTAAACCATTAAGGGGGGTGGTACTTCAACTCAAGCATCGTCCAGGTTCGATTTTGTATATTACTAAACTCAATTTAGGAGGATAAAACTTTGAAAAAATTATTCATGTCAGTTTTCACTTTATTATTCGTGCTCATCTTAGCTGCATGTGGAAATAGCGAGGCATCAACTAATACTGAAAATGAAAGCTCCGATTCAGAGAATGGCTCTGAAGAAGTGGTCATTGATTCACCGGTTGAAATTGAATTTTGGCACGCAATGAGCGGTGACCACGAGAAAGTTTTAACGGAAATTACAGATGATTTTAACGGTTCTCAAGAAAATATCACGGTAAAACTTGTAAACCAAGGCAGCTATGATGATTTGTCTAAAAAGAATATGGCCGCTGCAAAAGCAAATACTCTCCCTGTTATGACTCAAGCTTATGAAGATTGGATTACCGAATATCTTCAAAATGATTTAGTTGCAGACATAACTCCATATGTAAATCATTCAGAGTATGGTATGAGCGAAGAAGAATTAAATGATATCGTCGATGTTTTCCGTGAAGCCAATATTTGGGATGGAAAATATTATGGATTGCCTTTCAACAAAAGTACACGAATCATGTTCTACAACGTTGACTACCTAGAGGATGCTGGTGTTGAAGTACCAAAAACTTGGGAAGAACTTCGCGCTGCTTCTGAAAAGTTAACTGGGGAAAAAGACGGGAAACAAGTCGTTGGCCTTGGTTTAGAAAACTCTGTTACTTTAGAATTCAACCAGTGGGTTCACCAAGCTGGCGGAGAATATTTTAATGAAGCTAGCGGGGAGTTCATGATGAATTCTCCTGAAGGAAAAACGGCTTTAGAATTTGTAAATCGAATGATTCAAGATGGAATTGCACGTACAGCTGGTGAGGATGGTTATATGTCTGGGCCATTTACTCGTGGAGATGTAGCTCTTTATATCGGTTCTTCTGCGGGTATCCCTTATGTTGCCGGTCCAGCAGAGGAAAATGGGATTAACTGGTCTGCTGCCGTTCTACCTGCTGGTGAAGAAGCAGCCACTCCGTTTGCCGGAACGAATGTTTCCATTTTTGCCTCCGCTTCTGATGAGGAAAAACTAGCTGCTTGGGAATACATGAAATTCCTTATCAACACTGAAAACACAACGAAATGGGCTATGGCTTCTGGTTACTTGCCAGTCCGCTACTCTGCTTTAGAAAGTGAAGAATGGAAAGCTTACACTGCAGAGAACCCTGCATACGGTGTTGGTGAACAGCAATTTGATGCTGGGTTCTATGATCCACGTATTGTTGGTGCCTATGGTTTGAAAAATGCAGTCGCGAAGGAACTTGATCGAGTACTACTTGGCGAGTTAACCGTTGAGGAAGGGTTAGAAGCAGCGGAAGCAATGGCCAATAAAGAACTTGGGAAGTAATGGAACAAACAATTAATAGTAGGAACCTGGATATTTTTCAGGTTCCTACGTTTTTACGATTAACTAAAAGGATGTGTATCTTTGATGAGCAAAACTACTTTAACATTTTATAGTGGACTTCGAACTATCGGCGGGACCATTATTTCCTTAGAATATGGAAATTCACGGGTTCTTTTTGATTTTGGATTCGTCTATTCTCCTGCTTCAAATATTTTTGACGGCCAAGTCCAGCAGCGTCCATCTGCTTTTATACGAGATTATTTAAAATTAGGGATGCTTCATAAGATTGACGGCATCTACCATAAAGAGGCACTCTTACACGAGCCTTCCCTTCTTTCTGCACAAGAAGATCAGCGCGAGACCGCGGTACTTATCTCTCATTTGCATCTGGACCATATGGGTGCTATGGGGGCGATTGATGCCTCAATTCCTGTCTACATGACCAGTGATTCTCTTCGTTTATATGGAGCATTAGAAACGGTTGGTGAAGGAGTATCCAGTTCACGTAGTTATCAAAGCTGCGAATATAATCAGGCTTTTTTTGTTGGAGACATTAAAATTACTCCGCTCATCGTTGATCATGATGTTCTAGGGGCTTGTGCCTATCATTTGGAAACACCAGATGGCGCAATCGTTTATACTGGTGACCTCAGAATGCACGGAGCTCATCCGGATCGCATTGAATCGTTTATCAAGTCGGCAAAAGCTAAAGGCTTCGATGCGGTAATCATGGAAGGAACCACTCTAAGTGGAGATGAGGAACCTACAAGTGAAGAACTTATGGCTAGTCCCCTCCTCCCTAGTGACCTTGTAACCGAAAAAATGATTCCGATTAAAATGGGAGAAATCCTAAAGGATACAAAGGGGATTGGTATTTTTAATATTTATCACCGCAATATGGACCGCATTCAAGGTATAATCGAAGCCGCGAGAATTTCGAATCGGAAAGTGGTATTAGAGATTTCAACGGCTGAAATCACAAGCAAATTATTAGCTCAGGTTGATTTCTTTATTTATGAATCAGAAGATTTGCGACAAGCAAAGGCAAATAACTCCTTGCCTGAATGGCAGGTTAAACTGTTAGACACCTTGCCTACCGTATCTTATAAAGATATAAATGAACATCCAAACGAATTTTTCGTGCAAAATTCGTATCAGCATTCATTGGAGCTTTTCGATCTTCACGTTAAAGATGGAATTTACCTTCACTCTAATGGAGTACCTTTAGGCTCTTTTGACCCTGCTTTTGAAAATCTTGAGAAAATCTTACAAAATATCGGCCTTGAACGGATGGAGATTGGCACCGGCGGACATGCAATCCCTCAGCACTTGAAGTACATCGTGGACGAACTGGATCCTGCCATTTTAATTCCGCTTCATAGTTTTCATCCTGAACGATTGAAGTCCAAACATGGCATACAACTATTGCCATCCTATGGAGTAACCTATATCTTAACTGGTGGAAAGATGACCGAAGAAGTGAAATAGGACAAGGGCAGAACAAGGGACAGGTTAGGTTCACTGTCCCAAAACAGTCTCTATCCATTCTCCAAAACATCTCCCACCTTCATTAATCAATCGCATAATTAAAATGCCCTTGATATCATAGGCTTTCCGATACTTTTCCCTAGAGTAGTATAAAAACCGATGAAGCTAATCCCACCGGTTTTGCGTTTATAATGGCTATTTTAATGCCATATATTTGTCGTTTTCACTCTGCGAAAGTTGAGCAACTACGATCCGTTTTTTATAAAGTACCCCCCCACAGCTTACTAAACTAGTAAATTGTAGGGGGGGTTAAGTTGGTAAATATGTTGGCATTAGTCGGTAAATCCCTTTGGCGTTCACCGGTAAACAACATGTCACGAGTGGTAAAATCGAGTGGCTATAAGCATATACATCTTATTATTTGAAAAGTCCTCTGCTGCGAGTGAAGAGCATATAGCTTTTTCATTTTGCGGAATATGACACTATTACCCTTTAAAACATTAACGCTTCACACTTTAGCTGAGCTGGGGTTAGGCCACAATAGTCAATGTCCCAAAAAAAGAACCAGACCAATTGAAGGTCTGGTTCTTTAAAATTTTACTTTTAAGCTGCTTCTTCTTCTTTTACGGTTTTTTTGTTTTTTGCGATTCCAATTCCAAAGATTCCAGCTAGGATTACGAGTATAACAGAGATGAATGCTGCTGGTGATGAGAAGATTTCAACAATACCACCAAGTACAACGCCAACTACCCCGAAATCCGCATCTCCGAAAGTAGTTCCCTCAAATCCAAGAATACCAAGAACTGGAAGGAGCAAGGCTGGTAAGAAGCTGATAAGGAATCCATTAGCCATGGACCCAAAGATGGCGCCTCTTCTACCACCTGTTGCATTTCCAAATACCCCTGCTGCTGCTCCAGTAAAGAAGTGAGGAACAAGTCCTGGGACAATGACACTTAATCCAACGAGTGGAAGTAAGAACATGCTGATTAAACCTGCGATAAAGCTAAATAAGAATCCAACAATTACAGCATTATTTGCAAAAGGGAAAACCGCTGGGACGTCTAATGCTGGAATAGCATTAGGAACAACCTTATCTGCAATACCCTTAAATGCTGGAACAATTTCAGCTAACAACATACGTACACCGGCAAGGATGATATAGACACCTGCAGCAAAGGTTAAACCTTGCAAGAAAGAAAATACCAAGAAGTTGGTTCCTCCGCTTAATTCCGTTTCAATAAATGCAGGACCTGAGAATAAAGCTACGATAAAAAAGAGAAGAAACATAGTTAACGATACGGCAACTGAAGTGTCCCGTAAAAATCCAAGAGACTTAGGAACTTTTAGCTCTTCAGTAGATTTAGAGTTTTTGCCAACTTTAGAACCCACAAAGGCAGAAACAAAATAACCAATAGTTCCAAAATGACCAACTGTAAAGTCATCTGTTCCAGTTACTTTACGTGTATAAGGTGTAATAAGAGCAGGCATTAGAACCATAAGAGATCCTAAAATAATTGAGCCAATAAATACAAGCGGTACGCCAGATAATCCTCCAGTCATTAATATAACAGCGATCAAACAAGCCATGAACATCGTATGGTGTCCAGTAAGGAAGATATATTTAAATGGAGTAAAACGAGCTAATAGAATGTTAACTAACATACCGAATAACATGATCATGGCTGTTTCTGTACCAAACGCATCTTGGGCTAGAGCTACAATTGCCTCATTGTTTGGGATAACCCCATGAATGTTAAAGGCATCTTCAAACATAGCTGAAAAGTTACTCAAAGAACCAACGATGACATTAGCTCCCGCACCTAATATAACAAACCCCATAACCGTTTTTAATGTGCCAGAGACCACATTCGTAATAGCCGCACGTTGTAAAAGCAATCCTAAAAGTGCAAATAAACCAACTAATATTGCAGGAGTACCAAGTATGTCATTCATGATTAAATCGATCATAAATTAAACCCTCCTATAGATTGTTTTCTAATGCTTCACGAAGTTCCTTTTTATCCATAATGTTATTTAACTTGATAAGATTTCGCTTCCCATCCTCTAAATTTTCAAGTAAATCGGCTGCCCCTAAATAGTAATCAGCATCTTCTGATTTACTTGTAGTTAAATCGGTATGAGAAACTTCAGCCTCAATACCTAACTCTTTTAAAATGGCTTTTACATTCATTTCTACAATAAAACTGCTTCCTAATCCGTTTCCGCAAACTACTAATATCTTCATATAGCAAATCCTCCTTCTATACAGCTGAATATTTGTTAATATATTCCATGATTTCTTCCTCGTTTTTTGCTTTCATCAGATTTTCCAAAACGCCCTCGTCGGAAAACATGGTGGACAACTGTGCCAATGCTTTTAAATGCTTTTCATTGTCTTCAGCTGCTAGGACTACGATCAGCCTAGCTCGATGCTTTTCTTTTTCTGAAAAATAAACACTATCTTCTAGTCGCAGAAGACTCATGCCTATCTTTTTGACTCCACACTCTGGTCGAGCGTGAGGTAAAGCAATCTCTGGAGCAATGACAATATACGGTCCCAGTTCTTCTACATTGGCAATCATCGCATCTACATAATCCTCTGTAATGCTTTTATTAACAATCAATGGCTCAGAGGCGACTCGAATGGCTTCCTTCCAATTAGCTACCTTGGATTGGTATTGAATGGTTTCCTTCGTAAGCAATTCATTTAACACAGGTTTTTCCTCCCTGATCATAGTTGTACTTTGGTCCAGGCTGAATAATAAAGATAAATCTTGAATTAGTTCTTTTTCATTTATGATGGAAGTATGCTTTCTTACAACATTCATGATGGTATGAAGGGTAGGAGTTCCTATTTTTTGATCTAAAGAAAAATCACTAAAGTTATTAACAAATGATAAAACTGCTTCTTTGTCCCTATCTGTCAGAATGGGATTGACGATGAGTACAGGATGCCTTTTCTTGTTGACAGAAGATGTGGCAAATACAAAGTCTACGTCATACTCTTTGCTTTCATACTGCCTTTTGGAAACACAACCAATAATGTCAACGGCAGCAATCATTTTTTCTAACTGTCCCCACAATATGTTAGATGTACCCAGTCCATTCTCACAAACGATAATGGCCTTTTTTCTTTGAACTGGCTTTTTTCCTTCCCGTTGAAGCCAACCACCCAAATGCATAGCTATATAGGCTACTTCAGAATCATCTACTGGTCCTCCAAGTAACTCCTCAAATCTACCAATAGACTTCTTTGTGAGTTTAAAAATATCAGGAAACTCTTTCCGCAACTTCTCCGAGGTTTCATCTCTCAAACTAACATTATACTTAATCCGGTAATACGCTGGTTTTAAATGCTTGAACAGTGAGGCTTCTAGCTGCTCAACATCATGGAAAAGAACAGCGGCATAGTTTTGAAAATCCTGAACAATATCCTTTACCGTTAAGCGTAACTTATCCATTTCTTTACTTTGGTTTTGCTCCAGTTCAGAATAGTTTACCTTTGAACCCAAGAGATTCATCGTAATAAACCCAATTTCGTTGCTAGAAATCTGAATGTTATAAGTCCTCTCAAGCTTTAGAGCAATATTCTTCGCCGCTTGGTATTCCTTAGTCGATCTTAAAACTTCCTGTTCATCAGCGTCAACTTGAATCCGATATCCGAGCAACAACCTTTGAGTAATGACCAACAATTTCAAGGCAAGAAGATGAACCATTTCGTCTGTTAGTTCAATAGATAGCTCTTTTTCACAATCTTCAATAAAAATCCTCATCCTGTTGAGATGGAGAGAAAAATCTTTGGTTTCCAAATCACTTCCATGGAGAGACAGATTAATCTGCTGATCTATCAAGTTATTCCAATCATTCTTTGTAGTGATTAACTCTGCTAGATAGTTTACTAACAGCCCCCTCTTATCCTCTTCTTTACCTATCACCTTATAGCCCGTATTACGTTGAAAATTCACATTTAAATTTTCATTTAAAAAAACACGTTTGATTTCTTTCAAATCACTTGAAACCGTTGCTCTGCTAACCTGTGTCAATTCCATCAAATCCTCCATAAACACATCACGTTGATTGGTTAGTAGCTTAATAGCAATTAAGGTTATTCTTTCTTCTTGACTGTAAAAATACTGAACACTACTTATTTTACCTATTAAGTTAGAAGCAACTTTCCTTGATTCTTCTTCTAGATAATAACCCTTCCCATATTGCTTCTTGACAGGCTCCAAATGATTTGATTCAAGCCAGTCATTAATTTTTGGAACATCATAATAGAACGTTCGTTTGGAAATACCCAATTGGCTCGTCAGCCAATCCACAGATACATACTCATCAGAGTTTAAAAGTGCTGTAATGATTTGTGTACACCTTTCATCTAACGTCATATTATCCAACCTTTGCACTTGTGCAATTTTAGACTTTTTGAAAATAGTTAATTAACTATATATCCATATTATAAAACCTACAATTAAATGATGTAAATGCTTACAAAACCTTAATTTCGTATAAACCAATTGTGCAAAATTATACTATTAATTGATTGGGTTTACTATTTTGTCTAAAACAAGATAATAGAATTAGCTAATGTAAGTATAGTTAAAATTATACAAATAGTTACAATGAATTTAACACATAGAAAATAAGGAAAAAATCATGTTAATATTCCTAAACTTATTTAAAAAAGAAAATAATAATACTGTTTTACCGTAATAGAGGAAATAAGTATTTTTCCATGTCAGGTGTTGCTAATGGCAACCTTCCATGTAATACTTGGTAAATCACCATGATTAATTGTGAAACACCATTAAAACACAAATTTTATTATTAGTTTATCTTGGTATATTAATGGATAAGTCCAACTTTAACCAGGAAGTGCCAGGCACACCAGGAACCATTTTTCCCCCTCAAGAATATGTTAAGGGTAAAAGCCTAAAGGATGAATGAAAATGAACATTTCATTACCAGTCAACATGATTACCATGAAATCTAGCTATGGACCAAACAAGGAAATCTACTACCCTAAAATAATCAGCATGCAAAACGAGCAATTACAAAACAATATAAATCAGTCAATAATAGGCGAAACCCAAAAACTTATTAATCAACAAATGGGAGAAATGCCCTCACCATTGGTAGAAATGCTTGGAACTTACGAAATGAAAAATAACCAGCGCGACGTTCTTAGTTTATTATTTTCAAATTATGCTTACCATTACCATGCTGCACACGGGATGACCTATCTAAAATCGTTAACATTTGATTTAATAAAAGGTACATCATGCACACTTCATGATTTATTCAAACCTGGAAGTAATTATATCGAACAAATCTCAATCCAAATTCAAAACCAAATAAACCAACGTGAGATTCCAACACTTACAGAGTTCAAAACAATTAAACCCAATCAAGAATTTTACATCGCAGACAAAACACTAGTAATCTACTTCCAACTTTACGAACTTACTCCATATGTGTTTGGGTTCCCTATGTTCCCAATCTCTGTTTACGACTTACAAGATATTATCAATGAAAACGGACCACTCGGTCGAATGGCAGCGAACAATTAACGGACAAAGCAGAGTGGGATTCCAAGATACTAACAGCATCTCTCTAGCCCCTTATCTGCTTTTGGAAATATTATACAAAAAAGTACTCTGAAAACATAACCGGACGTATTGCGTTTAGCAAGGCACTTCTCTCAACAAGCTTAGTAAAGTGCAAGCACCCTTCGAAGATCACTCAATGAAGCTTTTTCGCTGAAGCTAGATAAATTTCACTCTCCCAAATTATAAAAAGTGTAACTATTTATATAAACACCCGGTCATAACCGAGAGATACATTTAATGAATCGCCTTTATTCTTCCAACCGACCCATCCTCAAGCCTAACTTTAATTCCATGTGGATGAGTTGCTGAATTCGTTAAAATATCTTTAACTACTCCCCTTGTTAGCTTGCCTGATTTTTGATCTTGTTTTAAGACAATATCAACCGTAAATCCAACCTGTACATCTTTTCGATTCTTACCGTTCAAGAAAATCATCCCTTCTTGTATTATTGCATTCGATATCCTTGCTGTGTTGTTCTTATATCACTTAATTTACGTTATTATAGAGTAAACCAACTGATGTTTTCTGTTAAGGGGGAGGATTAGTCAGCATTCTCCCTAATTCGGAGCATCACGGTGACTATAGATTTTTCACAACTTCGAATTCCAATAATCCACAAACGATCGATATCTATCTTCCTCCGTAAAAAACGGCAAAAGCTGCTCTCCTCTCAAGCGATAGGCATGAATAGTAGGAATTCCTTCTCGGTAAGCTTTTTCTATCCGGTGATTCCCATCTATGACATTAAACATACCCGGCCGAATCTCTGCCAGCAAAATAGGGTTTGTTACGTCTACCGTTGGAAGATGTCCCTCATTAATTGAACCATGATGAAAATGGGACTTGAACCAGTCCTCTACATCCATCACCTCTTCCTCTACCCGAATACCACCAGATTCAATTTGCTCCAGAATTCTCGTGATATTAAAATAAAAGAATCCATTTCTGAATACTTCATCCCCTTCATATGTCGGTAAAGGCTTATAATTCCTATTCAACTCGATTCTTCTATCAACAGTCATCTACTCACCCTAAACTCTCGCTTAATATTTACAAGATTATTATACAACCTTTTCTTATCCTTTATTAAAAACGAGAATATATTATTAAAGAACCCCCTTCAACCCTCAACCGTTGTTACCATCCTAGACGCACTCGACCTCACCTACGAAGAATTTCATCAAGAAGTCAAAGAAGAAACGCCCAAACACATAGCCAAACTGAACAACCATAAGAAAACCAGACCGCAAACAAAGGGTCTGGTTTTTTCTCTAAGAATAATATTTGTTTTTTTTGGTATCCGATATTAAATATTAATCAAAAAATGCAACTAAACTGCAATGGTTAGCCAATTTTTTTGCCTTTTTGGGGTGCAATGTTACCTTATCTAAAGAATCATGAATTTCTGCATGATATTCATTATCTTGTAAAGGAGCATAAACAAGATGGGTACCTATATCCATACAAAAAGATGCATCAACACTAACTAAAGCCCTTCCCAATGCGTTTAATAAAGGCCGAGATAACTTCTTGCTCATCTCTTCCACCATCTCTATCCACAGATACACCTTTTGAATCTTTAAATAGAGCTGACGCTGGTCTCCCCTGCTCATTTTTCCAAAAGTTAGGATTTTTTTAACCTTCCTAAACAAACATTCGTTTTTGTCAATTGTTTCCTTCATAGAATTCACTTACAATCTCGTTAATTTGGTTTTTTTCTGTAATTGATAGGATGTCTTCTTTCTCATCATCATTTCCATTCATATAAAATACATTAATTTGGTTTTGAAAAACTTCAAATTCTAAATACTCCCCATTTTCCTTTTCGTATTCTAATTGAATACTATTCCTCCCTGTTGGAAAAACATCAGGTTGCTTAGTTAATGAGCTTACTATATCTATACAAAATAAAATTATCTCTCTATCAAAAGGTAGACCTTGATTATTATTCCAGTTTAATTCTAATTCTTTAAACGAATAAAGTTTTTGTAGATTAAATCGTTTTTTTTGATATTCTTTAACCTGTTTATAATATTGTGTATTTAGTCTTTGGGTGGATGCACTTTCTAAATTTCTTACTAGCGAAGAGGTAGATAATGTAGAGTTTTCCCTAATTTGAGGAGTATACATAGGAAGAGTATCATAAGCGACAAAAATTATGATTTATCTCCTCCACTCTGATCTTCTTTTTCTAAAGTATCAATATGTTTTCCTAACCAATCATATAAAGATTTTGCAGAATCAAGATTCATAACTACACCTGTAGACACGTATCTAATAACATTTGTTTTATGGTTTTCTGGTTCTAGCTCAGGCTCACCAATAAATTCACCTTTTTCATTTATAAACCTTTTCTCTTCATAAGGAATAGGATTTCTTTCAAAATAAAAATTCATTACAATTTCACCTCTAGGATTAATCCCACCATATGCTCCATTTGAGTAAAATGGATTATAATCCTCAGGAAACTTATATTTAAAATTAATAAAAACCTCTTCTTTCATTGCTATCTTCCAATGTATACTTCACCCTATAACAATTATATTCTCAACAAAAAACCTTTTCAATAGTATGAACACCACCGCATACTTAATAATAATTCAGTAACAATGGACAGATATCCTTCTTTTTCGTGAAATGATGAGTATTTTCAAGAAGCATGAATGGCGGCTTAGCTGTTGTCTGACGAATCTCACTCCAATATAGTTAGACTGTAAACATAATAAAATCCCCCGACTCTATTTCTTCGCAAACAAGTCGGGGTTTTCGGCCTTTCTACCCTTGTAAATAAAGGAAATTCACGATGAGAAGAACGAAATCGCTACGCGATGGCAAAAAAGCTAAACCCTTTGTAGCAAAGATGGAATATTGAACTTTTCTGAGTTTTAATCCTGTTAAAAGTGCTGAAATATTTAAAAAACAGAAAAAAGATTGAATCTCCGTATTTTCCGACTTTTTCGACGTAAAAACCCTTTTTTAAATATGTATATTTTTTGACGGTTTAATGGTAATTGTAATTCTATTTAAGGCCGCGACTTCGTCCTTCTGGGCAATCAAAAATTTTGCCGATTCAGGTCAAACTTATAAAAATGAAAACCCAACGGTTAATTTAAAACTGCCCGTTGGGTTCTCTTTCGTGCAAAACCTCCGATTGTTCCCTAATAGAACCGCCCCTACCAGCACACCCCTTTAAACTGGCCATTGCTCACAAAACTCTGTCCAATTGGATGGGCAGACACAGCCCAGCATTTACCTGTTAGATCGGAAACCAAATTCAGTTCTTCGTTTCGTTCCTGAAAGAGAGGTATCAAAATAGGTTCTTTCAATACTTACACTTCCTTTTATTTCTTCTTTGCCTATTTTAACCGTAAAATACTATAACATGAAAACTTCTATTTAACGAGGGAGAAGTGCTGCACCGACGACTCCAGCTTTTGAGCCCAATCCAGCTGGAACAATCTTAATTGAATCTAATAGTCCAGGGTAAACTAGGGCTTTAACTTTTTCACGGAGAGGTTCAAGTACCTGATTCCTAGATTTCATAACACCTCCACCGAGTACAAACACTTCGGGATTAATCGAATGAGCCAGATTCGCAATTCCGATTGCCAGATATTGAAGCGCTTCGTCAATAATTTGTTGAGCAGCACAGTTCCCTTTTTCTGCTAACTGAAACACTTCAGCTGCACCTTCTGTTATTCCCAGCTTTTCGCGTCCAATAGCAGAGATTGCCGTCCCACTTGCCAGTGCCTCAAGTGCACCTGGATTGAGATTAGAATGCTTACGTCCGTTTGGAGAAACAATCATATTCCCAATTTCACCTGCATACCCTTGTGCACCTTGAAACACCTTTTTATTAACGATAAAGCCTCCACCAATCCCAGTACTCACAGTAATGTAGTATACACTTTCATGGGCGGCTCCGGCTCCTATTGTTGCCTCCGCTAGGGCTGCTGCATTTGCATCATTGTCGAGAGCGACTTCGATTCCGAGCGCTTTTGATAACTTTTCAACAATCGGAACATTAGACCATCCTGTTAAATTCGGTGGCTCTATTATGATTCCAGTTTTAGAGTTTAAAGGACCCGGGGATCCAATTCCCACTCCTGAAATCAACTTGTCTCCTTTTACAGCATGAATCATTTCAACCATATTACCCATTACATAATCCGGTCCTTTTTCATGCTCTGTACCCTTTTCAAGTTCATCTAAAATAGTTCCTTGTCCATCTACTAATGCTACACGGAGATTTGTTCCACCTAAATCTATGCCAATTGTTGTGTAATTCGTCATAATAGGTAATCCCTCCAAAAGGTTAGGTTAATTCTTTTCTAAGAAAAGGAATACATAGGATATAAAAGCACCTGGCCATGAGAACCAATGTCTAGATGCAACTTCACCAGTTTCTTCATAAACAGCCTCTGAATACATACCATCCCATTGAACTGTTTCACGTAGTTTATTCATTACATATTCTTTTTTTTCTTTATGATTAATCAGGCTGGCATATAGTAACTCTTGGCCATCGCCTAGTGGCCATTTATGAGGGGTATGCACTGAACCAAGCCCTTCATATGCACCTGCATAGTATCCACCCTTATTTTCTTTAGAAAAAGCAAACTCCATGGTTGAGAGCCATTTTAAATCCGAACGATCACAGAATCCCCAAATCGGTGCAAAAACAGTTGGTAAGTCGTTGGCATCATGATAAATCTGATAGCCACCATTTAAATCTGTTAAATAAGCGAATAATTCCTTCCCGTCCTTATTGTACGTGAAATAAGTCAAACAGTCCTTTTTAACATGTTTCGCCATTTCACCAAGGTTTTCTTCGAAAAGATGTAAGTCCTTGTTAAGTTTATCTAGTTCCTTTAACATTTTCCACACAATTATTTGGCTCGAGAAATGGTATGGGTATTCCACTTCATCATCAGCTGGTGTTTCAGCTGTTTTAAATAACCAATGGGTTTCACTCTTGTGCTCCATCAGCATCGTAAAGACTTCCTTCACAGTCGGAAGAACTCGTTCCACAATGGCTCTATCTTTGAATTTATGATAATAATCGCACAGTTCTAACACAGGGTAACATTGCTGATCAAGCTGAAAAATCTGATCCTTACTATAGCCATTCGTTAAATAAGCTCTTCCCCAGTATCCATCGGGACGTCCCGCTTTTTCAAACATCCAAATGAGATGTCCTTTAATGATAGCTTGAACTTTTTGTTGCAACTCTTCTCCGCCTCTATAGTCCAGTGAAGCAAATAATAACTGCATCATATAATATGCATCTCTATTCCATGCCAATGGTAATAGCTGATGATCTGTAATGATGCAATATGATTCTTCTCCTATTGGCACCGCGCAGCAGTTCACAATATAATCGATATTGCGATTAATCACGAACTCCTTCCAATCAATCGGTCTAGCAAGTTCTTCTTGTATAGTTTGATTTTGTTTTATCGTGAGACCTTCCCCTAGAAGTTGACGCTCCGCATCATCTCCTACTACATATATAGCAGTTACAATTTTCTTTTCATTCCCCTGTAACTCAACCTCAAAGGTTTGATTTATTTCAAGAGAGTGGTCTGCAGATTTTTTATCTGCATTTAAAATAAATGGTTTGCTTTGTTCAAACACCAAAATTTCTGCCCGTGCTCCTAAATTTACATTTTGAAGTACGATTTTGTTACCTTCTATGGAAAGATTATTTTCCACAGGTGGAATTGGGATTGGACCACCCTCTGTCAGCTGCCCATAGCTGCTACGATTTAAACTTAATTGTCCTGAGAATTCAATTGGTAGTAAACTATCATTCTCACCCTTATTTTCAAGTTCCAATTGTTGAATAAGTACATCAACACCATTTGTTTTTTCAACAAAAAATGTTGAGCAGACTTCAACACCGCTATCTTCATATTTATAAGTTGGGAATTTTCCATCCTGTAGATACACCGTTGGTTTCTTACTAAAACCAAATGGACAGAATCCAAACCCAGTTGAGCTTACAGCAAGTTGTCTTCTGTAATTTCTAACAAAAGGTGTATCATAAAACTTATCATTCGGAAATTGCTCCACTGATGCTAGTGTCATATATCCATGCTCATGGTGGGGTCGGTTGATTGAACAAATTCGTCCTTCCTGATTTATACTTACAGCGAGTGAACCATTCCCCACATCAACCGGTTTTTGTAGGGAACTTTCAAGTAATGGCAGTAGATTAGCTACTTTTGTTACATTTTGTAACTGCATTAGTTTATCCTCCAAATTGTAAATAATATGAAATTATCCAGAATACAGGATTTATAAGAAAAGAGCAAGTTACTTAGTCAGCCGTGACAAGTGGTTGGCCCAAAGCGACTCAGGGAGCTAGGCACTGAAGCTGGACAATTCTCAAAGTGAATTTTATACTTTCTGGTTATCTTATAAAGAAAAGCCCGCCAATTGGCGAGCTAAAGGCAAATGCTCAATTATGCAAATCGTACCTTTGCATCATCAGATATCGCATCATTGTTAAATAAATGTAATTTGTCCTCTGCAGGAGTGAGGTATACTTTTCGGTCAGATGGAAAATTGCTGCCTGGCTCTGTACGAACACTAAATAATTTCTTGCCAACCTCAATAGCAATAAAGTCATCAGATCCTAGAGTTTCAGTTACAATAGACACACCTTCAATTCCATCTGTCACTGGCTTAAGACTGATTTGAAGATCTTCAGGACGCATGCCTAAAATGACTTCTTTTTGCGTAATGTTTGTTTCAATATACGATTTCATACTATTTGGTAGAGCAAATTTCGCTTCGTTATTTACAAACGTATAAATTCCGTTTTCTTTTACAAGTTCACCTTCTAAGAAGTTCATTGGAGGGCTTCCAATGAACCCTGCAACAAATCGATTTGCTGGATTTGTATATATCTCAGTTGGTGTCCCGATTTGCATGAGGTCACCATTTTTCATAATAGCGATACGGTCACTAAGTGTCATCGCTTCTGCTTGGTCATGAGTTACATAAACAATTGTAGATTTTAAGTGCTTATGAATTCTCTTAAGCTCTGTTCTCATTTTGACACGAAGCTTTGCATCAAGGTTACTTAGTGGCTCATCCAATAGTAACACCTCTGGATCAAGTACTAATGCACGTCCTAACGCAACACGCTGTCGTTGACCACCAGATAGTTCAGATGGTTTGCGGTCACCTAATCCGTTTAAATCTAATAGTTCTAGTGCCCATTCAATTTTTTCGTTACGAATCTTTTTATCTACTTTATTGATCTTTAACCCAAAACCAATGTTTGCTGCCACTGTCATATGTGGGAATAGCGCATAACTTTGAAATACCATCGCAATACCTCTGTCTTTTGAAGCGACATTGTTTGCCAATTTATCGCCAATTAATAGCTTTCCACCACTGATATCCTCAAGCCCAGCAATCATCCGAAGTGTAGTTGATTTACCGCAGCCTGACGGGCCAACAAGTGATATAAATTCACCATCATTTATTTCAATACTTAAATCCTTAACAGCTTCAAAGCCATTCGGATATTTTTTTTGCATATGTTCAAGACGAAGTCCTGCCATTATTTCACCCTCCTAAAGCAATTATTTCACAGCACCTGCTGTTGCCCCTGCAATCATGTATTTTTGCACAATAAATGTAAAAATGATAACTGGCAATGATACTAATAATGATAACGTTGCAATCGATACAGGGTTTGGTGAGAATGCACCTAATAATGTTTTTAAGTAAACAGGTAACGGAATCACATCAGCTGTTGATGTTGCCGTAATGAAATAAGAAAATACAAATTCATTCCATGATAATAAGAACACATAGATTGCACCAGCTGCTAAACCCGGTAATGCGACTGGTAAGATAATTCTAGTAAATGCGTAGAATTTTGTTGCCCCCATTACTTGGGCTTGCTCTTCTAGATCAATCGGAATCGTCTGGAATACTCCAATTGCAATTAAGATAATATACGGAAGTCCTAATAAGGTGTGTCCCATCGCTACCTTCAGTGTAATCGGAATGTTATAAATGATATCCAAATTAAAGAATTGCGCAACTGGTAGTACAGATGATACATCTGGGAACATACGCACAGATAAGATTAAGAATAAAACGAGGCCAATTCCCCAAAATTTAAAGCGCGCCAAGGCATATGCTGCTGGTGCACCTAAGCCCATTGAAATAATGATCGTTAAAAATGCAATTTTTAAACTAAACCAAGCACTTGACCAGAAACGGCCATCAGATAAGTAGTAGCTATACATTTCAAAGTTTGGGTCAAAGGGCCACCAAGGGATTGGATATTTGCCACCTGTGATCCAGCTTGTACGGTCACTGATTGAATATTTAAACATGATATATATTGGAAACAACACGATTACAATCGAGAAAACCATTAAAAATAGCCAAAAGATTTTTTCTATGCTCCATTTTTTCATCATTATGTCCCCTCCTTACACTCTTACTAAGAGCTCGTTTACTTTTTTCAAGAGCCAGTTCAAGAATACTGTAAAGATGACAATTAAGAAAATTAAAATCACACCAATTGCCGCTGCCATTCCCGGATTGTTCAATTGTACGAAATATTTCTCGATCAATACGCCCAAAATCGGATATGACGGTGCTAAGATATACGGGAAGATAAACTCTTTCCAAGCTTCGATTGAACGTAATACTAAAACCGAAGAAATAGCTGGGATTAATAGTGGAATTGTGATATACATGAACTGCCTTACACTATTTGCTCCCATTGTCTTAGCTGCTTCATATTGAGATTCATCAATTGATTGTAGACCTGCTAATAAAATCAACATTGAAATCGGCGTATCACGCCATACCTTACCTAGGATAGATAATCCTATTGCAAGTGTTTCATTGTTTAGGAACGAAATTTCATAATCTACAATTGCAGGAAACCAGCTATAGTCCCCCATAAGTAGGCTCGTTACATGTCCACCTTTGGAGAATAGTAACAATAGCGTTGCTGTCGTAACAATGGTTGGAATTGCAAGGGGTAATAGAAAAATACTTCGTACAATTCCTCTTCCTTTAAAACTTTTGTTGACAATTATTGCTGTCACAAGACCAGTTATAAGTTGAAGAGGGGTGGAAATGATAACAAACACAAAAGTTCGAGAAAATGCATCTTTAAATTCTTCACTACTCGTTAAATCTACAAAGTTTTGTAAGGTTGGACTGGTTTCTACCATTCCCCCAACATACGTTGTTAAAGACATCTGTAAAATAAAGAAAACGATAATTAGAAAAAACGCTAATATATAGAGAAAGCCTGGTATTAACGTAAGAAGCAAAAAGCTATTCTTTTTGATCTTATTAACGAAGCTTCGTTTTTCTTCATTTTTTTCTGATAGACCCATAAACGATCCTCCATTCCAAAAGATTAATTGGAAAGAGGGAACGTGCTCCCTCTTTCACCATTAATCATCGTGTTACTTGCTTAATTCTTGTGACTTAGGGCCATAAACCTCAGTAATCCCTTGATTTACTGTGTATTTTTCATCAACTACAATGTCATACCATGCATCTAAATACAATTGTACATATTCAGGCCATACTGTTACTTGAGGCATTTTTTGAACGCCTTCCTCCACTTGAAGGTTTGCTACATCAAATACTTCTTGCATCCATTCTTCAGCAAATGTACCGCCAAGGTCTTCTACGATATCATTACGAATTGGCATCATACCAAATTGTTGTGCTTCTGCTTTATGGTTTTCTGCATTTGTAATCCAACGAGCTAATTCATAAGAAAGTTCTGCATCTGGAGTTGATTGTGGAATACCCCACCAGAATCCTGCTAGTTGAGATCCGTGTGAGCCTTCACGAACTGGTTGACCATTTTCAAGGTCTAGTGATACACCTTTAGGCATAATTGCTAATCCCATGTCATCTGGATTTGCCAAATAACCAGTCATACTTGGGTCAGATCCACCGTGTATAAAGAAAGCATCGATTTGGTGCATAAAAGCTAAATATACTTTACCGTTAGCCATTGCTTGCCAGATTCCACCACCTGACCAACCTTCTTCCCACATACCTGGGTTATATAGATTATTGTTTTTCATGAATACTTCCCATTGGAACATATCCCTTACTGGTTGTGAATTCATATCAAGTACATCTTCTGGAGTTCCACCTGCTTGGTATACCTTTGTTACAAGCTCCGTTGTTGTTCCTTCATATTTCTGTGCGCGGTGTGCGATTCTTGGCTCTGTTGAACCATCATACTCTGTGTTTGACCAGTAATATCCTACAACAGCAAGGTCGTACCAATCCCATTCGTTTGGATCTGCTTCAAGTGCATAATCTGCAGGAAGCCCAACACTATTTTCAGCTTTAAACATTGATTCAATATCGCCTTCAAACTTTGACCAGTTGTCTACTGCGTCTTGCACCTTAGACTTCACATAAAGCAATGTGTTTGTTTCAATTTTTCTTGGGATATAGTATGGTTTCCCGTTAATAGTTCCCATTTCAATAGAGATATCTGTGTACTCTTTTAAATCTTCTTTTACTTTTTCACCAGCTGCAGTTTCAAGGTCCATCATTAATCCTTTTTCCACAAATGGTACTAAGTCAGAGTGTAAAGTTTTAATAAGTCCGATTGTGTTCTTGTCTTTGTCAAGCTTTAGAACGTTCTCTAAATCAACACCAGACTCATACGTACGAACATTAACGTTTACCCCATATTCCTTTTCAAAGCCTTTTATAATGTTTTCTCTAAACCACTTATCTTGTGCTTCCATCATACGGATGTACAGAGTAA
This sequence comes from Bacillaceae bacterium S4-13-56, assembly GCA_040191315.1. NCBI lineage: Bacteria > Bacillati > Bacillota > Bacilli > Caryophanales > Bacillaceae > Bacillaceae bacterium S4-13-56. The sequence continues at coordinate 47,382 of JAWJLM010000012.1, forward strand.
TTTCATCAGTTTTGAATTCTTCGCCCGTGTCTTTTGAAGCATTTGAATTGTCACTGCCTGAACAACCAGCTAAAATCCCAACTAAAAGCATTGCAGTCATTATGATTGAAAATAACTTTTTCATGAAGGTTTTCCTCCTAATATTTTATATTTTTAAAGTGTTTATAACTTTAAATCCTGAGTTATTTGTGATTCTTCCTAATTCAATCGCTTTCATTAATCTTCTTGCAGCACGTTCAAGTAATTCCTCACCCGTTCCCATTGAATCATTCAGAGTCATAACTTGGTCAACAATTGGTGACACTAGGTGTATTCCCTCTTGCTTTAAGGATGACATATCACCTTCAAACTGACCTGTAAAAACAACAACTGGTACATGGTACTTTGCTGCAATTCTTGCGATTCCCACCGGGGCCTTACCATTTAACGATTGTGTATCGAACTTTCCTTCTCCGGTAATCACTATGTCTGCCGTTTTGATGTGATGTTCAAGATTACTGGCTTCCGCAATTAACTCAAACCCACTTCTCATCTCAACTTTTAAAAACGATTGTAATGAATAACCAAAACCACCCGCAGCGCCACTTCCAGGTGAATCAATTTCATTTTTCGATACTGTTCTGTTTACAACTGAAGCATAATGCTCCATGTTTTTCTCGAATTCTTCAAGTTTCTCATTTTGAATGCCCTTTTGCGGCCCAAAAACATAGACAGCGCCATTTTTTCCTAGTAACGGGTTTGTTACATCTGATGCAATCGTGATTTCTACTTCATGTAGGTTTTGGTATAGCTGTGAACAATCTATTGATTGGACATTCCCCAAACAATCTCCGCAACCTTTTAGAGGTTGATGATTTTCGTCGTAAAATTTTACACCAAGTGCTTGCAAAAACCCTGTACCCGCATCGACAGTTGCGCTGCCACCAAGACCAATCAAGATTTTCTTGGCTCCTCGTTTTAACGCACTTTTAACGAGTTGGCCTGTCCCAAACGTTGAGGCTTTAAGAGGATTTTTCTCAGTTTCAGAAAGCAACGGCAATCCGGATGCGGAAGCGGTTTCAATAATTGCTGTTTTACTTTCTTCAATCCAGCCATATGCTGCTTCGATACTTCGCCCTAATGGATCCTCGACCCATTCAATCACCCTTTCACCATTCATGAATGTTAAAAAGGCTTCTACTGTACCTTCTCCACCATCAGCTACTGGTATCTTGATTGTCTCTATGTCACTATTTTCTTGCTTGATGCCATCTTCAATTTTGGCCGCAGCACTCGTACTTGGCACCGACCCTTTAAAGGAATCAGGTGCAATGACAATTTTCATATTATTCTCTCCTTTTGTCGGCCGTAGAGTCAGTAGTTTCCTCATAAATCTTGATAGAGAATGTCGTTTCCTGCATCTCCATTTTTTATGCGCACATGTTAGCACTTAACTTGTACATACAATTTGACTGGCTTGCTATTATCATACAAAACTATAAAAGCGTTTTCTATGTTACTCATAACAAAGTTAACACAGGAATTTTTGTTACAGAGAACATAAATACCGGTCTTATTATTTAAAAAACCTCCTACGCTTATGCGAAAAGAGGTTTCATAACACTTTCTAAATATTGTTGTAATGCCTCATAGGAATAATATCTTTTGCCGAGTTCAAAATTATGGTCTGTACAAGTTTGATAAAGCGTTGGATCGGTTAAAATCCTAACAATTTCTTGTGCTGCTTGCACCACCTTATCAGCTGGCACCTCAATTAAGCCGTTTGAAGCCACGGTATGTTGACCACCCAAACTTGTAAACATAAACTCCTTATCTGCTATGTCTGTTTGAAAGACAGGATATTCATAGATTACAATTGGTTTTTTCGCGAAAACTCCTTCTAACAGCTGATTTCCCCAACCTTCTAAAATACTTGGATATGTGATAAAATCCGCAATCACGTATGCATCCCAGAGTGAGTAAATCTTAAGCTGGTTTTCCAATCTTCGTGAATGGTCAACTCGTTCATTTACAAAACGGATATCCACATCAAGTTGGTTGGCTTTCTTTTTCAATAATTCCAGATACCTAGGCATTGATTCAGGTAATCCCGCTAGAACATAAACTACCTTTGTAGTTGGAATAATTTTCTTGCCATTATAGAGCTTTTTTCCAACCATCCCTTTCACTTGGCGTTGGATTTCAGATACAACATCTATTCCGAGCTCAATTGCTTTTCGTTCTGTAATACGAGTTGCCTGTAAGATTATGATATCGTCTTCATCAAGCCCAAGCGTTTCCCTTATATCATAGTTATAATCGTCAACTATCCATCGTTTACCATCAAAGTCAAATACATTCGGAACAACCTTAGATGAAATGCCTCGTCGTTCTATTAATTCATCTTGTGCAATTTTGTTAATCACGACATGGTTCACATTGTCTAATGCTGGCGGAAAATATTGTTCTAACCAGTCATTGATAAATGAGCAAGTTGGAGTACTATAGCGCTCCCTTTCCCAGTAAAAATCATGATGATGACAAAGATACGTAATATTCATCTTTTCAGCTACATGATAAAATGCAATCGCTGCAGGCAATCCCCACCCCAACGATAAGATATTATTTGGAATGAGCACGTCGATTTTTTCATTCTCTATAAATTTCATTAACTTTTGTTCTATTTTTGAAGTAAATAGAAGGATATCGTTCTTAAAGGACTCCTCATCTTCATAATCCATCAATCGATCATAGGCATTATATACAAACTTATTATTTAACGGGTGCATGTAATAAAGCTCCTCAATTACATACGCGGATGTTTGCCCTCCACTTCCTGCCAAAAAGAGTACCTCATGCCCCATCTTTTCAAGTGCAAGCTTCCATTTTTCCATTTCTAACGACACACCATCTGTTTCCCCAACTCGAAAATGAGCCAATGCAATTTTCACGTTATCACCCCTTGTTGAATTATGCTTTTAGCCATAAGACTTGATATGGCACAATTTCAATGTTAATAATTCCATCTTTATTTTCTACTTTTTTACCTGATACTAAATCGGTTAAGTTCTTACCCTTTTCAATACGAACTGATTCCTGAATAAATACAGTTTCGTTTGATACATTGATTAGCACCACAACTTCTTCTTGCTCATCTAAGGATGTACGCTTAATTGAAAATAAACGCTCGTCTAAAAACAGTACCTCTTGAAGGGCATTTGGATGAAAAGCCTTCTGTGATTTGCGGAGTGAAATCATCTTTTTAAACTGAGAGAAAATAAGTGAACGAACAGATTCTGGTTGCTTTAACTCTTCCTCTAGCTGAGTTCTATTTAATTTTTCTCGGTTAATGGAACGGTAGCGTCCCGTTTCCTCCACACCCTTCAAATCATTACCTGACCCTAGAAGACTGTGGATATAAATTCCTGGAACACCCATCATCGATAATAAAATGGATTGTGCCGCAATAAGGCGAGCTACCTTTGTTTCATTACTATCATTAACGCTAGATAATGCTTCAAGATAGTTGATGTTTAACTCATAAGGACTTTTCGTACCATCTCCATTGTCCTTATAGGATACAAACCCTCCGTTTTCTGTAACTTTCTCAAGCATGCCTTGCACTTCTTCGACTGTTAAAATTCCTTCAACAGGACGAACTCCAATTCCATCATGTGACGCAAGAAAATTGAAGAAGGTCGTTTGCTCAGATGTTGGTTCCAATGAATCAGCCCACTTTAATAATTGAGTTGCATTTCCATTGTGGAACGAGAACAAAGTTAGTGGTGGTAACGGGAATTGATACACCATTTGCGCTTCATTGTATCCATTACCAAAATAGCTAATATTGTCTTGATGAGGTACGTTTGTCTCTGTAATTAAGATTGTACCTGGTACAACTTCATCAAGTACCTTACGATAAATTTGAATAATCTTATGTGTTTCTTCTAAATGAATACAATTGCTTCCTAATTTTTTCCACATAAAGCCAATTGCGTCAAGACGAATGAATCGCGCACCTGTTTTTGCATACATGATTAATAGTTCAAGAATTTCTAAAAAGACCTTTTCATTTTCAAAATTTATATCAATTTGATCATCGCTAAAGGTTGTCCAAATATATTTCGGACCTTTACTTGTTTCAAATTTTGTTAATAATGGTAAAGCTCGAGGTCTTGTAACCTTACTGTAGTCTGCATTTGGGTCTGCTTCAATAAAATAGTTTTCATATTCTGGGTTACCCTTTACGTACTCTTGGAACCACTCGCTATGCTGAGAGATATGATTAATAACAGCATCAAACATTAAATCAAAATGGTTCGAAAGCCTCTTAATATCATCCCAATTTCCAAGTTCAGGATTCACTTCTTTATAATCAATTACAGAAAATCCGTCATCAGAGGAGTACGGATAAAATGGCAAAATATGAACCGCACTTATTTCTTCTTTTGCATGGGTGACTAGAAATTCATCTAGAGTTTGAAGAGGAGTTTTTCCATCTTCTTTAATGGAATCCCCATAGGTAATTACCATAATATCCTTTTCATCAATCCATTTATTATTGAAAGTTTCTTTTTCAATATACTTATCTTTCAGCTTTTCAATCTGGCTGTTTATTCGCTGAGCCTTCTCATTTCCATACACAAACGTTAATTTTTCTAGTATTTCATTGCTGTTTTTCACATAAATCATCCTTTAGGAAAGTTTTTTATAAGATACCTATTCTCTACTCATTGATACGTTTTTCTGCTGGATGGTTTCAGAAGCGTTCTTTAAAAAGTTAGGGCCAATCATCCCATTTTTATATACATCTTCGGCTATTCCTCTGCAGATATTTTTAATATTACTGAAGATGGGAGCCTTTGATTGTCCTCCCATGATTAGTTTCCTTCATTTTACACAAATATAAAAACGGTTACTATGTTACTCAAAACAAAAAAACCTTATTTGATTTAAGGTTTTTTGTTATTTGTAACAATGGATTCTAGAATAAAATCGGATTATGCTAAAGTTGTACTTTCATTAACTTTCAATCAAGTAAAAGGAAAGTGCTACATTAAGGAGAACACCATCTTGAAACTTCCTAGGATCATACCCTGTCAGTTCTTTTATCTTTTTTAATCGATACTGAACTGTGTTCTTGTGAACAAATAACTTGTCAGCTGTTTCGTTAATTGATTGGTTGCAACGGAAAAAGACATCTGCTGTTTCTAGTAATTGTTCCATTTCTGGTTGCTCTCTTATTCGAAGTATCCTTTCAATAAAGTCATATCTCGATTCCGGTGAAATTTCTTCAATGAATGATTCTAATCCCAACTGGTCATAGAACTCTATCTTATTATTTTTACTCGCTATCTTTGCTGCTCTCTTCGCTTCATTAAAAGACTTAGGTAGACCATTCATCTCTGAGTGATATCTACCAATCCCAATCGATGTTTCAATTCCATGTTTTTCTTTCAATTTCGTTCTGATTTGCTCTAATCGATATACAATCATTTCTTTTTGGATTTTACTATCGAGATGAGGGTCTATCGTTAACAGGACTACATATTTTGAACTTCCTGACGGAATAACGATATCTTGTTTTTCATATTTTAACTGCCCCTCAATTGTTTTCTGTATGGTAAGGCGGTATTTTTGAATTTCCAGCTCCCCTTCTACATTTGCATTCGCACTTTTAAGCTTATTGTAGATAAGATCATTAAAATCTTTGAGATTAATTAAAACACCAACCCTTGGTAAATGGACATTTATCCCAAGAATCCAACCTCTTGCAGCAAATAACTTGTCATTTTCCCAGTTTGCAGAAATCCATTCTTCAATGAAGAATTCTTTAGCCCTCTCCTCAAGATCAGTCTGCTCCTCAAGGTAAGCTTCCTTTAGTAGGATCTCCGTCATTTTCTTAATTACCTTACCAAATGGTTCAATTTCTTCTTCTTGACCTGTTACCCCAATTACACCTACAACTTGTTGGTTTAAAAAAACTGGAAAATTGATACCCGGCTTAACACCTTTTTCTATATCGATATCTTTTATCACTACTGTCTTCTTCGTTTGGACAGCTTGCAAGGCACCTTCATGGACCGTTCCAATACGCGTTTTGTCTATACTCGCAATAATAACTCCGGCTTCATTCATAAAGTTAATATTCCGCTGAATGATATTTTCCATCTCTTCTACTATAGATTGAGCATAATCCGACGATATGGACATGGTAACACCTCATTCTTTAATGCTAATATGGTAAAAATCAAAGTATAGATAATTACACTGTTATTTTATCTTATTAACACAACTTTTGCACTTTAGTATCCTTGACCCAAACAGTCAGCCCTCTAGGCAAAAGAGACGCTCCCCTTAAGATAGCGAAATCGAACAACTCCAAGCAACTACTTAAATCTGTATTTAAACCAACTATTTATACAAACACCCGGCCATCACCGGGAGATACATTTAATGAATCACCTTTATTCTTCCAACCGACCCATCCTCAAGCCTAACTTTAATTCCATGTGGATGAGTTGCTGAATTGGTTAAAATATCTTTAACTACTCCCCTTGTTAGCTTGCCTGATTTTTGATCTTGTTTTAAGACAATATCAACCGTAGATCCAACCTGTACTTCTTTTCGATTCTTACCGTTCAAGAAAATCATCCCTTCTTGTATTATTGCATTCGATATCCTTACTGTGTGTTGGTAGGGACGGTTCTCACCGAGAAAACCCTTTATTATAAGGACCGAAGACCCATATAACCGACTTATCCGCAAAGCGGATCTGGTGTCTGCGGATTTTATTATGTTTACAGTCTAACTCTATTGAGGGATAATCGTCAGACATGCAGCTAAGCCACCATTCATACTTCTTCTAATTTGAGGAGTACACATAGGATGAGTATCATAAGCGACAGAAATCATGATTTATCTCCTCCACTCTGATCTTCCTTTCCTTTTCTAAAGTATCAATATGTTTTCCTAACCAATCATATAAAGATTTTGCAGAATTAAGACTCATAACTACACCTGTAGACACGTGTCTAATAACCTTTGTTTTATGGTTTTCTGGTTCTAGCTCAGGCTCACCAATAAATTCACCTTTTTCATTTATAGCTCCTACTGTCCACATACGACAAAGAATGTGTTCTAACCCCTTTCGTTTCTTGTAATATCTAGGTTACTCCTGATCAAAATAATGTTGAATGATAGGCTCCAAGGAGAGTGGCTAGTCCAATTCCTCTAGAACTTCATCTGACTGTAATGAAATGAGTGAACTGAAAGATTGCTTTTACTTCATCCCATTTACGTAATCGCGAATAATACTAGCTAATCTTCTTTCTGCTCTGTTTCTTAATTGAGAAACCCGAGAGCTCGTTACACCAATACTTTCCCCGATTTCACCCAACGAGAGAACATTGCTATTTATCCCATATTGTAAATTTAAAATAGTTTGTTCTCTTTCTTTTAGGTTATGTTTAAAATATACATAAACGCGGATAAATCTGTTGTATTCTTTAGAGTCTTTTTCCTTTAACAATGGGTAATAACCCTTTGATTGTCCTCTTTTAGGTTTGTATGTCGGACCGTACTTTGAGTTAATCATGTCTAAATAAAATAAAGCGTCTTCTTTAGTTATTTGATCATTATTTGGCATCATTGACCTCTTTCCCTAATTTATCAAGCGCTTCATCGTCCCCACAAATTACATACCTGTAATCAGTTTCGACTTTCACTTTAGAGGATAACCATTTTCCTAAAAAAGGGAACTCCTTTAACTTTCCATAACATTGAATGGTATCTGAAATCCCGAAATTACTTTTACGGCTGCATCAAGATGATCAAACTCTTGGTAAATATATTCCTTGATACCAATCAAGTCCTGTTTAGCAAAAGGGGGTAATTCTTAGTTTAAGCATAAAGATTAAACTCCTAGATCTTTCTTTATATCCTCTTCAGAAAGCCATTCAACTCCAGTCTTTATCGCTTCCTCTGCTTCTAACAGTTTAGAAAGAAGTTTGATTGTAGCTTGAATTTTTTCATAATCACCAATGTCCACAATGGCAAATCTATCTCGCCCATTTTTGGTTAAGAAATCAGGTTCTCCAACAGTGATATCCTTTAAAACTTCGTAATTCCTTAAATCAGAAACAGACTTAATATTTGGTATAATAACAAGTCTTTTTCGTGGTTGTTATTATAGCATTATTTTACGTAAGATAATTTGTAAAATTATGCAACACCAAACAAAAATCATATTACCTAATCTCTGGAACCTTTCATAATAATATCTGCAAGTAGCTTCTTACCATTATTTTCTTAAACCTTAACTCTTCTGCATATTTCAACAACAAAGAAATATTCTTGTCTTTACTTCCTAAGTAACTTTTTATAGCTTCATTTAATATTGCAACATCCATATTATTGCGATTCGAATAACATCACAAATGGTTCTATCCTTATTCTAAGCGATGCCCCTTCTTCCGAAAATCGTATCTACCTGAGCAGTTCCCATTAAATGATGCAATTGCTTTTTAACAGTATGGACTACGATGCCTGATTTCCTTAGGCTAGAATCGTTGTACCCATAAATCTACCGTAGTTAGGATGTAGTAGACAAAAAGGTAATGGAATTCTTTTGATAATAACCAAGAGGTATGCGATACCATAACAAAAATCGTATACCTCTTATTATTTGAAAAGTCCTCTGCTGCGAGCAAACACCATACGTCTTTTTCAGTTTGCAAAATATGACCACATTACTCTTTAACATATAAACCTATTCACTTTTGCTGAGTGGAGGTAGACCCAAAAATAAGCTCCCTTACAAATTTAGTTGTCAAACTAAATAGCAATCCCCCGACCAGATCTGCTTCGGGGATAAGTCGGGGTTTTCGGCCTTTCTACCCTTGTAAATAAAGGAAATTCACGATGAGAACCGTCCCTACCAGCACACCTAGAGTTTCCATTTGATCCTTCCCTACTTCCGAAACCACTGTCTCACCCTCGGGTCTCTTCTCAATTTTTGTTTTGCAAGCTCTGCCCATTTTTTCACAGCACTAACCGTAGTTCCATGTTCAAGGGCGATCATTTTGCTCGTCTTCCCTTCTAGCACACTACCAATCAGCCAATTCCATTGGTTGTCAGTAAGGATAGACCGTAAATGCCTCCAGAATTCGGGGTCCACCTCTTCGTTCATGGTATAACTAGGGCAGTTATAGGTGAGCTCCTCCACCAATTGATTCAATTTTTCTTGCTTCCGACTTTTAGACCGAATCAAATCAATCAAACGATTCCTGATCAAACTATAAGCATACGTGTTGAATTTCCCTTTCGATTCTTCATAGGTACGATAGGCTTCCCAAAGCGCAAGCAGCCCCTCCTGGTAAAACTCCTGCTCATAATCACGAATACCTAGCCTGTTCATAATATGGTAGACCATCGGCTCATACTGAATAACCACATCTTGAAACTCTTCCATTCAAAACTTCTCCAAGGAAGAAGCATGCCTCTCATGTATTCTGCAGTAACCTCAGTATAGAGCCCCTTTTACCCATTGAATAATCCCGAAACATTACGTATCTACCATATTCCCCTCTTCCATACAACTAAATTTCCCTGGCAAAACGTCATTACCACCTGAACCACCCATCCCCAAACCTCACAAAACCACCAAAATAAAGGGAAACTTCAATCAACGGGGGATTTTTTACTCCCATTGATTGTTATCACCCAAGGGTTATGACCTAAAAGCCCTTGAACCAGTCGGACACTTACGGGCAGTTTATCCCCGCCTACTTTTTTTCGTTTCACATAAGAATTGAAGTGGAGTATTATTCCCCATGAAATAAAAACATTAAATTTTTCATCCTTGTTAGTGAAGTTTGCTTCATGGTTGGCTGCCCATTAATGCGAGACAAAAATTCCTCGCCAGAACCGTCCCTACCAGCACACTTAGCATTTAGCTGTGTTGGCGAGAACCGTCCCTACCAGCACACTAATTTGTGTCATTTATGTGCAAATTTGTATAATTTGTTAATTATTTATACTGGGTGGTTTTGGGGTTGTGGAGGCGGTAGAATATTTGAGTTTTAAAGGGATAATAGTCTTATAAATAAGAGACTTTTATGGAAAATAAAGAAATTGATTGAATTTTAGAGGGTCTAATGACTCTCCCATAAGACCACTTTTGGGAATGCATAATTTGTAACCGTTCCCAATAAGAAAAATTCTACCCTTTTCTCGTTTTCTATCTAATCTCATGAAAGGTGGACTATCTAAACACACAATAACTGTAGCGAAAGAACTTAATAATGAAGCAAGCATCCATTTATACCAGTTTTACCTATCTGAAAAGTTAAAGGAGTTGTACTAAACCCATGACAAAAATTTTGCACAATGATTATGTAATTAATCGCAACACACAAGCCTTACTGCCTGGTATGCATATGGACTATGACACAAAGGTGATCGAAACTAACCAAATCCTTTATGTAAACAAAAGAATCATAGAAATTGTTAAAAATGATTGTCTTGAAGGCGGCTCCACCTATGACGGCCGACGAATAGCGGTCACGAAAAAGATGGGCTTTGGAAGAAAACAGCCCATTCCAATCTACCCTCACCTAGGCATTATCGCATTTCCGACCAAATCACCTGATACATACGACTGTGTATGGATATTCCCTCAACACGTGAAACGCATCATAACAACTCCTACCGGCGAATCAGAAATCTTTTTTAAAGACGGCCAATCGATTGTCGTAAATGAATCCCGTTTCGTCTTAGAAAAACAAATCCAACGATCAGCCATTTGCATCCTAATTTTTAAGGGAGAAGATTCCTTTCCGGCATAAAGTGAACCTTCAATCAGTGGGGTCTCCCACTGATTGTTATCACCCAAGGGCATGACCTAAAGACCCTTGAACCAATCGGACATTTGCGGAGATTTTATCCCCCACCTACTCTTTTTGTTTCACTTAAGACTTGAGGTGGGGGTATTACCGCTCGTAAATGCGGCATAAAAAATGAAACAAATTTTCAAAACCCCACCACTAGGCTGTTCTTTTTGAAATTACCCAACTTGATAATTGTTTAAAAAAGGGGTTGTCTAGTTGGGGGAATTTAAAAATCACAATTACGATGAAGAGGAATATATTGAAAATCTGGCTAAAGAACCCGGACCATTTATTGGTAAAGTCGTCAAACGGAACAGAATAGCTAAAAGAAGAGAAGTACGCAAAAAGGGCGCATGGACCCAAGCAGACTTGGCAGAAAAAATAGAACTCACCGAAAAACACGTACAAAAACTAGAAGCGGGCAGAACCAAAGATCCCTATTTTTCAACCGTAGCCGCCATTCTAAATGCACTAGACCTCACCTATGAAGAATTCCAGCAGCAAGTAAAAGAAGAACAAGCGAAATACATAGCTAAACAACAAAAGAATAAAGAAGAACCAGACCTAAAGTAAATAATTTTGGGTGGTGCCTGTCACTATTCGACAAACTTCGGGTGGTGCCTGTCACTAAATTTTCGTATATTCACCACTTAATTAGTGGTAAGCTTGAAATTGGTAAAAGATTTTTTTGAGTGATAGATTGTTAATTAAAATTAAACAAATTGGGAGAGAATGCAATTTGAAAAAATCAAAAATATTAATACCTTTAGTAGTGACAACGGTTCTTGGTTACCTAGGGATAAAGTGGCAAAACTCTGGGAAGGTGGTATCTGACATAGCAAAAGGTACAGCTGACGCAACTATTCACAAAGAAAAGTCGTTTGGTGGACTCTCACTATCTGTTATTAATACAATAATCGAAAATACACCTAGGGCTGTCAAAGCGGTAATTGATGGGGACACATTGGAGTATTTCTATAGTTCTAACTCTGGTAAACACGTTTATTCGAGTAAAATGTCATTTGATTCAGAAGGAAAGTTAAACTATACTGACTCTCCGTTTCCAGGTGGTACTGCACCGTCTATTTTTGTCAGTAATTTGTTAAATGCTAGAAAAGAAAACAAAGAGAATTTAGGTGACAGGCACTAAAATGGACGTTTGTCCATATTAGGTGCCTGTCACTGTATTCCCGTATTCCAGGGTGGTGAACAGGGCCACTATCCCAGCAAATAACACCCCTCATCTCTTGTCCACCCAGAAAACACACAAACCATCATTTGTCTTTTTGTGGTGCCTAACACCGTTACTGACACCGTTACTAGTTGTTATTTTCAACATACTTTGTTATTCTTAACATGATTTAGAAAACTAAATACTTATATTTAACTACTAGGGGTGCCCGAATAATGTGGGCTGAGAGGAATTGCTTCCGACCCTTATGGACCTGATCTGGTTAATACCAGCGGAGGGAAGTAGTGTGACGAAACTGTCAGTCTATTAAACTCAAGATATAAAGCCAGGTCCATCTATGGATCTGGCTTTTTTGGTCTGGTCGGGTACCCCCAAATGAAAGGAGGTTACCATGAATAGAACCCGTTTATTAACAACAATGGCTATGTTTGTAGCGTTTGGAACCGTTACTGCTCAATTGCTCTGGTTTCCAGCAGGCATCGCCAGAGCTTACCCTGTACAGCATGCCATCAATGTATTAGCTGGTGTATTGCTCGGTCCTGGCCCAGCTGTCATTATTGCCTTTCTGATTGGACTACTAAGAAACATGCTTGGTTTGGGTACGTTACTTGCTTTCCCAGGTGGAATGGTTGGAGCCTTTTTAGCAGGCTATCTGTATAAGAAATCTGGAAAAACAGGATTGGCCATTGTTGGTGAGGGCTTAGGGAGTGGAGTTATTGGAGCTTTATTATCTGTCCCTTTTGCCTATATCTTTATGGGCACTTCTGCTGGAGCATTCGCATTCATGCCAGCATTTCTTATTAGCAGTGTACCAGGGGCAATTATTGGATGGTTCATTGTATCAAAACTAATGAGCAACAAAAGCATTTTAATAGGTACTCAACAGAAAAATTAATATTTTCAATTGGAACTACTAGGGGCGCAATTTGCTGAGATAAGGATTTTCCTTAGTCCCTTGGAACCTGAACTAGGTAATTCTAGCGAAGGAAAGTAGCCGAGGACTATATTTCCCCTCTGTGTCTTTTCCCCTAGTAGTTTCCTCAAAAATTTTAAGGAGGAATTTTCATGTCATTTACGGAACAACTACGCAAAGAAAACGAAGATGTTTTTCAACTAATTTTTAAACACCCTTTTGTCGATGGAATCGGAAAAGGAGCCGTCCCAAACGAATCGATTGAACACTACATTAAAGCAGACTTTGAATATTTAAATGCATTTATGAAAATTTACGGGATTTCTATTTCAAAGTCATCAAATAGAGAGGATATAAGTTACTTTTTCAACCAAATGAAGTTTATTTTAGACGATGAAATTCACCCGCATCATAATTTTTGCGCGTATATCGGAGTTCCCTATGAAACGCTGCAAGGTCACCCTTTGCCACCAACTGCTGATCATTATATCAAGCATATGTTGTTTCACGCGCAAACTGGAACACTTGCTGAAACATTAGGTGCATTGTTGCCTTGTCCTTGGACATACCAGGAAATTGGTAAGGAACTTATGAAAAAATATAATCCAACCACTAGCCATCCTTTTTACCAATGGATTACCTTTTATGGAGACAATAGTTCAATGAATGTAACAGCAGAAATGCGAGAACGTTTAGATATCCTTGCAGAAGAGGCCTCCTCATTAGAAAAGGAACGTATCAAAGAAGCATTCCGCAAAAGCTGCGAACTGGAATTAGCATTTTGGGAGATGGCTTACACTTGTGAAGACTGGCCGTCAAAAAGGGCGGTGACCAAGTAATGAAAAGAATAGCAAGTGCGCTTACGATTGCTGGAACAGATCCTAGTGGGGGTGCTGGTATTCATGCGGATTTAAAAACTTTTCAGGAATTAAAAAGCTATGGAATGTCTGTCATAACATCTGTCGTTGCTCAAAATACAACAGGTGTTCAGGCCATCCATCATGTACCAATTGAGATGATTGAACAGCAGCTTGATTCTGTTATTTCTGATATGCCTATTCACGCCTTTAAAACAGGAATGATAGCAAATATTGATATGATGAAAGTCATGGCAAAAAAAATTCCAACCATCCATGCACCTTATGTCATGGATCCTGTCATGGTCGCTACTAGCGGGGATGCACTTATTGAAGAACAGGCACGGGATTTTTTAAGAAAAGAACTTTTGCCACTAACAGCTCTAGTAACACCTAATATTCCAGAGGCTGAATTTCTAACCGGTGACAAAATAGAAACGCCCCATGATATGAAAAAGGCCGCAAAGACAATCGTCCATGAATTAGGTGCGGGTGCTTCCCTTGTAAAAGGTGGCCACTTAGAAGGGGAAGCTGTTGACTTTTTTTATGATGGGAAAAATATATATACATTTTCAGCCAAACGCATTCAAACAAACAACACGCATGGAACTGGCTGCACCTATTCCGCTGCAATTACTGCTTATTTAAGTCATGGTTTACCACTGTATGAAGCAATTGAAAAAGCAAAGGATTTTGTTACTGCAGCTATAAAAGGGGCTTTCCCACTCGGTGCTGGTAATGGCCCAACCAATCATTGGGCAATACGAGAGAAAGGATTTTTAAATTGAACAATCAAATAATTGAACAAGTACGAGCAACTACTCCACTAATTCATCATCTAACCAATCAGGTCGTCATGAATTTTACAGCAAATGGTTTATTATCCTTTGGCGCAGCACCCGTCATGGCAAAGGCCGAAGAAGAGGCAGCTGATATGACATCCATTGCTGATGGAGTACTCATTAATATAGGTACCTTAACGTCCAGTGAATTCAAAGCCATGATCGCTTCTGGAAAAGCTGCTAATCAAAAAGGAATTCCGATTGTACTTGACCCTGTTGGAGTGGCAGCAACTCCTTTTCGTTCAGATGCTGTTAAGCAATTTTTACAAGAAGTCCATCCTACCGTTATTAAAGGGAATGCAGGAGAATTAGCTCATCTTGTGAAAATTCCTTGGCAAACAAAAGGGGTGGAATCTGTTGGAGATGGGAATGTAGAAGAAATCGCAGCCGAAGTTGCCAAAACCTTTCAGACAACTGCTGTGTTGACTGGAAAAACAGATGTCATTAGCACATCTGAATCGACCTTTACGAACGAAACCGGACATCCTCTATTAGCAAAAGTAACTGGTGCTGGTTGCTTACTTGGTTCCATTCTAACTGCCTGCCTAACAACGGATGATCCCATAGAGGAACAGGCTCTTGCAGCTGTCCAATTTTACGGATTAGCAGCAGAATATGCCGTAAAACAGGAAGGTGTTCAAGCATCCGGAACATTTATCCCGCACTTTATTGATGCACTTTCCATGGATCCTGAATTTTTAAAGATAGGAGCCTAATTATGAAAACAGACGTTAGTCCATATCTACGCAAATATTTTATTATGGGAAGCCAAAACTGCGAACGTAATCCATCCAAAATACTGGAAGAGGCCGCCCAAGCTGGAATTACTGCATTTCAATTTCGTGAAAAAGGAGAAGGTTCTCTTACTGGAAGTGCAAAATTAGAGCTTGGTAAGGAATTACGGGAAATCTGCAGGAGGTATCAAATCCCTTTTATTATTAATGATGATATTGAACTAGCTGAGGCTTTAGATGTTGACGGGATTCATGTTGGACAGGACGACCAACCAGTAGAAATGCTGCGTCAGGCCTATCCAAATAAAATAATTGGTCTTTCCATTTCTAATTCAGGTGAAGCTGCAGACAGTCCCATCCATTTAGTTGATTATGTTGGTGCGGGTCCGATTTTTTCTACCACTACTAAGGAGGATGCCAAGAAGGCTGTGGGGCTGGAATGGATTCAAACTCTTAGAGCCCAATTTCCGAAATTACCTATTGTTGGAATCGGTGGTATCAACATAGAAAATGCCGCCTCCGTACTAGAGGCTGGTGCTGATGGTGTTTCAGTAATCTCTGCAATTGCCAAGGTAGAAAATATAGCAGATTCAGTTAGAAGGCTGTGAATTGAAACAAGGGGACGGTTCCGATGCTTCACAACCGGTCATTCAAGAAAGATTTAGAATGAAAAGAAGCGAGTGAGAAGTAGGCTAAATTGCGATGTAGGTCCATCGTCTAATTGAATAAAAGTACCCACACGCAAATCGTCGTAATGGGCATTGATTGTTAAGAAACTATTAATATCCTATTCCTACTCATTATTATGAAAATATAGAAAAGGAAGCATAAACCGTCCCCATGCTTTCAAAAAGCAAATACAAACAACACGCACTTAAAAATTCGCTATAACTGAATAAAAATACAATCAATTTACAAATGACCTTCTAGCTATTTCACCATGCATGCTTCTACGGATTTAAAGGTATTCCTTTGTATCAACTAATTGTGCGCCAAACCTTCCTTAAAAAAACGACTGACAAGATGGTGCCTCTTGTTAAAATGCATGGTGCCTTAAAACAATTGTTTAATTATAGATATAGGAAAATACCCCAAACTTCCATTTCCATTCTACAAAAAACGCAAAACACAAAAACTACCAAAATTAAAAAATAGTCGCACCCACAAGTACCACTGGTGTTGTATAATTAACCTTTTCAATATTTATGTACACTTCATCATTGATCTTGTATGGAATCATTTTTAAAACAACTAAAATCCACATTATTGCTATTTAACCAAGCGACAGCTGATAAAGTTCAACGAATAACACCCCCCACCTCTTGTCCACCCAGAAAACACAAAAACCATCATCTGTCTTTTTGTGGTGCCTGACACCGTTACCACAGGTGCTCCACACTCAGAGCAATGAAATATGTTAAAGAACTCTTGGCGGTCGTGAGGCCTTTTTTTACTTCCTTTTCGATTCTCACTCCGGTTGTTCATAATTTGTTGAGCCGCTTCCCAGTCTTCCCGACTCATGATTGCTGGATGGTGATCCCTTATTGTGTACTGAGGCAGTTCACCTCTGTTTTCAGTCATTTTCCCGGCTAATGTATCTGTGACATAATATCGCTGGTACACAAAGTCCCCGCTGTATATCAGATTTTAGTAATCACGCTATCCATTGAGGTACTATGGCACTTCTTTCTTCCTCTGGCTGTTTCAATGCCGTCTTCAGTCAATTCATTACATATTTGATTCGTCGTTTTTCCTGCTAAAAGCTCACGATAAATGTGGCGAATCACCTCTGCCTGTTCCGGATTGATTACCAAGTTCTCTTCTTCATCGTAGTCATATCGTACCTTGCATACTTTGTTTTAAACTGCCCTCGCTCTGCTAATCTGCGCTTTTCCCAAGCTACTGACTCTGCAAGGCTTCTGCTTTCTTCCTGGGCCAGTCCACTATAAACCGTTGCATTACCTCACCATCTTCATCGAGGGTTCGAATGTTCTCTTTTTGAAACACTACCTCGACTGGCGGCTTCAGTCCTTTTTGCATACGTACCGTCTCAAGGACCGCCGTGAGGACGTATGGATAAAAATTTTTATTAAATTTATCCTGATTATGATGACACGTGGTAAACGCCTATATTTAAATCTCCACAAAAAAATACCCACCACCATCTGTGATGAGTAAAATAAGAAAAGGATACTCTTAATCTAGCAATCTTAATTAATGCTCCAAACTATATAGGCCAGATCTGATCTTCAAACATTTTCTTGGCCCAATCCACTTGATCTTTTTTATGAGATGCCATCCACAGCTTATATGCTTCCTTTCGTTTGTGGCCTGCCTCTTTCATCGCTGTGATAAAGTTTCTTATCCTTATAGTATTAATATCTTGTGATGTCTGATTATTAATGTATTCATCGAGTAGTTCCTGTAGGTTCCTCTCATCGGAAAGGAAATAGTTAATGCCTTTCGCTTTCGCAAATGCGATAGATACAGTTTCTCCCCAGTTCTTTCCCTCTTCAACTGTTTTAGGGTCAGCACTTTTTAACAGGTTGATAGTTTCTTCATAAACCATTTTACCAAAAGGATCTCCCTCAAAAGATAATACACTTATGATTTCAGCTCTTCCCTGTTCGATTAATACATCCACTTGATCCCTAGTTCTTTTTGGGACTAAGATCTCATTTTCGTAAACATGTTCATGAATATATAGCATACCTACAAAGAGTGGTATATAGTCTTGAATAGCATTAACATCTGTGACTTTATTCATTTTGATCGCAAAGTCAGCATCAATAATTACTCTATCCCATTTATAATCAGTCATCTCCATCATAATCCTCCATAATGGCTTCCCAATCCTCATCAGTGAATTCCTGACTAGTTAAGCCAAAATCACTCGGAGATTTATGTACGAGAGATAGTAAATACGACAGTTTCTTTTCATCAATCTGACCGTTCTCAAATAACTTGATTGAATTTTCTACTAACCCTTCAAAAAACATTTCTTGTGTACGTTCTTGAGAAGAGTCATTGAGCTGAAGAATCTTTCTGTATAGAAGAACTCCTTTATTAGGATCGCGATCTGGAACTGCTAAAAATTCTTTTAACTGCCAATCACTAATATAATCAATTTCATGCAAACGACGGACGACCGTTTTATAAGGCACAAGAAAAATAGGCATTAACTTAACAATGTCCTCAATCTTTAAACGATGCTTCTCAATCCCTAATGACTCTAATTGATTAATCAGAATCTCTTTAGGAACTAAAAACATTGCGGCAAAGAGATTTGCTCGCAATTCATTAATATCTTCTGTTTCATTCTCAAGTGTGTTGCTTTTTAACATTTCTGATTGATTCAGTCGATCCTGGTCAAACCAAATGTGATAAAGTTCATGCGCTGCTGCAAAAATTTGTTTCTCTTTTGGAATGTGAGTATTTATATATACAAAAAGCTTGTCTTGTTTTTTACAAACAAAAGCACATAACTCATCATCTTCTATGGGGTATTTAAGTAATGTAGCCTCTTCTTCTAATATTGAAAGTACTTCTTCCCTAATAATCCTTCCTGACTTTCGTATAGATCCTAGCTTAGCTAACACTTTTGTTTCAATATCCCTAATTTCAGTCACTGAAAGTTGAGGAATTGTTGCCATCCAACCCCTCCTTTACTTAAGTTTATCCATGGAGTTTTCTAGTTCAATCATTTCATCCATTACATGATCTAAAAACCGAAGCTTCTCTTTTGATTTCTCATTATTGAGGTTTCCAATCATAAACATAATCGGATCCTCAATTGTTCTAGACCTTGAGGTATCTCCAATTAATTCGTCAACTGATATTCCCATGATGTCAGCGATCTGTTGGATTTCTATAATGTTGATAGATTTCTTCCCATTAATGATTTTACTCATCACTTGTGGTGAGACATTTAATTTGTCTGATAAGTATTTTTGAGTGTACCCTCGATCATTAATCCATGTACTAATCTTCTCTCCTATTCGCTCGAAGATTGTCGTCATGTTACACTCTCCTTCAATTTAAATATTTACAATGTCTTATTAATTATAGTATATGTAACTACACACAAAAGTCAATGTTTCGTTGATTTTTACAAAAAAATTTAAAATAAATCGCCAATTCATTGATTAGGGTGGTGCCTGTCACTATTCGACAAACTTCGGGTGGTGCCTGTCACCTTTACCAAAACTTAAGGAACATATTGTTCTTCAATTATTTGCACTGCACCATCTTTGATACTTATCCAGAATGGTATCTTTGCAGCTTTGTCTGTATAAGTATTTAAATATTCAATAAACTCTTCTTTATCTTTTGTGCTGTAGTTCAATCTGTTTTCATCACTACTTGCAAAATTATTTCCCCAATCGATAAACCTGTATTCCACATTTTTATCCACTTCAAATTCAATTTCATCGATTTCAGGATTATAAATATAGTATCCATTAGGCATATCAAATTCTTCTATCTCAAGTTCATTAATTCTATCAGTATCCTCTAGTGTTATCCATTCAATTGGGTCAAGTGTAAATTTAGTTCCATCAGACTCTTCGAAACCAGAAATATAACCAATATATGTTAATCCGTCAGTTTCTCTCGTATCGGTTACAGCTGGAATTTCCACACCAATTACTTTACCATTTTTTAAAACGTAGTTCTGTAGATTAACATACACACCATTAGGGGTTGTGTAATATCTATATTTTTCTTGGGTGGCTTCATTGTAAATCATTGCATAATCTTCATATGAATAAAAATTGATATAATAATCTTCATTTAAAGTTATTCTAAGTGCTACCGTGCTTTCCAAGGGAGAATTAACCTTCTTTTCTTTCCAATTTTTATGCTCAAAAATCTCAAGAAAACCTGAATTAGGTGTAACAGTCAATTCGTTTCCATCTTCAGTCTCTACCACAACATCTTCATCTGTTTCCATGGCTGATAAGAAATTAGTGATGTTCAGCAATGACAAATCCGGTTCTTCGCTTTTCGGATTTGATAATAAACCAATCGACGTAAAGATAAGAATGGCTAAAGCTATAATAATAATATAAAACTTAGGTTGCTTGAAATTGATTATGTTTTTTATTCGCTCCTTTGTATCTCCTTCCCCAAATGCAAGAGGTGTCAATCCAAGCTTCGTTCTTCCTGTTGCTAAGTTTAGCAATGACTGTGAATACTCTTTTTTCACACTATGTCCTAATTGGTTGATAACGGATTCATCACAAGACATTTCCATATCTTTACCGCTCAACCAAAAAGCAATCCAAACTAAAGGATTAAACCAATGGATGCATAAAGTCAGGTAACTTAGAAATCTAATAACATGATCAAATCTCTTGATGTGGGTTTGCTCATGCAACACTATATAATTCTTCTCTCCATCTGACAAAGAAGTAGGTAAATAAATCTTCGGTTGAATCAAACCCAAAACAAATGGTGTTGTCACGTTATCAGATTGATAAATATTATCCTTTTCACAGTTTGCATTTTTAAATTTACTTTTCATTTTTATAAGCGATACCATTCCATAGATTAAGAGAGTAGCAATCCCTAAAAGCCAAAGCAGCGATCCAATAAAAATCCAAACCTGCATTGGATTTACACTAGCAACTACATCTGTTGCTGGTAGCGAACCACTGATAGAATGATCAATATTAGGCATTCCCGTATTGATATTAGGTGATATGTCGTATAAAACATCGTTAGAAATAGGCCTAGGATCCACTGGAATCAAGCTCAAAACGCTTTCAAATGAAATCGGTACAATAAGTCTAACAAGAGCAACTGCCCACAATATGTACGAATACTTTTTCGGTGCTTTTGCAATAAGCAATCTGGCTACTAATATGAACACAATAACTATACTTGCTATATAACTCATGTTAATGACTTGTAAAAATATTCTCTGTAACATACCTACACCTCCCTTTTGTACCCATCAATTAACTCTTGAATCTCTTCAATTTCTTTTTCACTTAACTTCTTTCGTCGAGTAAATGCTGCTAAAAAACTTGGCAAAGACCCTTTGAAAGATTCTTCTAAAAATTCTTCCCCCTTTTTTGCTAAAAAATCTTCTTTTACTATTGAAACTATAACCGTTCCATTTTCATTCTGAAATATCCCTCTTTCACAAAGGCGTTTTAGCATGGTATATGTTGTCGTTCTTTTCCACTCGAATTCTTCAGCACATATCTCAATCAAATCACGAGTTTTAATAGGAGCTTTATCCCAAATAATATCTGCAAATCTCTGTTCCATTTCACCAAGTTTATATTTTTCCATAAGAAAACCTCCTTAGTCTAACTCTATTAGACGATTGTAGTCTAACACCATTAGACTAGACTGTCAATATGTAAAAAAATGCAGACTTATTATGCCTGCAATTCATCTATAAATTATCTTTTGTTAAATTGTCCAACCATTCTCGCAGAACGTACAGTCTATGGGACAGACAAAAAGTGCAAGTTGTATTTCCAAAGATATAATCAAAAACATTTTCATAACATTTTACTCTAAGTCACTGATATCCAGCATTTTCTTATGCTAAATTGTTTAATAAAATGTATTTCACTTCAGTTATTTGGGCTAACGCATCACCACTGGCCAAAGTACTGTCTTTCATGTTTGCGAGAACAGGTCGAACATTTGCTTCTAAATCTTCAAACTGAGTTCCAAATAGCTAAACACCAATCGTATTTTTTAGCAGGGGATCCTCAATTTTCTGTAACTTCTCAACAACACTATAAAAAGCATCATTAGCGATCTCGCCACCTTGAGCAAATTTGCTAGTCATTTCTTCAGCATTAAGACCTAAAGCAGTGAAAGCTTCCATGCTCGTTTTGCTTCCGTCTTTTTTTATGGTGCCTGACACCTTTACAGTACTGAGTTTAAATTAGTTGCCAAGGGGGAAAGTAAGTAATGTAAGTATTGAATATTAGAAAGGGGTATTACTATGGCAAGATTACAAGATAAAGTAGCAATTATTACTGGAGGAACTGGAGGAATTGGTAAAGTAACAGCCGTACGTTTTCTTAACGAAGGTGCCAAGGTTGTATTAGTTGATCTATTTGAAGATTCCTTATCCAAAGCAAAGGAAGAGTTACAATCATTGGGTGAAGTACTAACGATCCAAGCTGATGTTTCCAAAGAAGAAGAAGTTGAAAAATATGTGAAAGAAACGGTTAACAAGTTTGGTAAAATTGATGTATTTTTTAATAATGCGGGGATTGAAGGTAAAGTCGCACCAATTACAGAGCAAAATGTAGAGGATTTAGATAACGTTCTTTCTGTTAATGTTCGGGGGGTGTTTTTAGGTTTGAAACATGTACTTAAAGTCATGCAAGACCAAGGATACGGAAGTGTGATTAACATGTCTTCTGTTGCAGGCCTTGACGGAAGTCCAGGTATTACTCCTTACATTGCATCGAAACACGCAGTAGTTGGATTAACAAAAGCAACTTCAGTTGAGTCTGCACCGTTTAATGTAAGAGTTAATTCTATCCATCCATCTCCTGTCAATACAAGGATGATGCGTTCCCTAGAAGAAGGGATGGGTACAGATGAAGATGCATTAGCCAAAACTATTCCGCTAGGACGCTATGGCGAATCAGAAGATATTTCAAACCTAGTTGTATTCTTAGCATCAGATGAAAGTTCATTTGCAACTGGTGCTCAGTACCGGATAGACGGTGGTATGGGCGCACTTTAAAGATATGTAAGTGGGACCCAAGCGGGACAGTTTTTTGTCCCGCTTAACCTTTTACTTTGTAAATACTTAAGTTGTAATCTTATTGTCTATACTTTAGAATACAGTTTATCTCGTTCCGATTGGAATTTCGTTTTATGGTGCCTGGCACCTTTACTCCCATAACAGCTTTCAAATACGTGTCCGGAAAAGTGATATTTCTGAATAAAGTGTTTTGCGTATTTTGTATGAAGGTGTTTCATGATATGTCCAGTTGGAAAATTAAGGGTTTCCATTTGAAGGTGAATGTGGTTTGCCATGAGACAATAAGTGGGAAGAATAAATGGGAAGAGTAACTTTGTTTCCTCTAGCAACCTTAGATATTCCAAACGA
>JAWJLM010000013.1 GCA_040191315.1 Bacillaceae bacterium S4-13-56
GGGAAGATTAAGGGTTTCCATTTGAAGGTGAATGTGGTTTGTCATGAGACAATAAGTGGGAAGAATAAACAGGAAGAGTAACTTTGTTTCCTCTAGTAACCTTAGATACTCCAAACGATCCTCGTCATCATAGAATAACGTAGTTCTTCGAATACCCCGGCTTGTAATATGATACTTCGCATTAGAATACCAAATGCGCTTTTTCCTTGCCAAGCATGATACCTCCCTCAAATATTTAACTTAATACTAAACATAATTCTACAAAAAATAAAGATCACTATCCCAACGAATAACAGCCCCATCTCTTGTCCACCCAGAAAAAACAAAAACCGCCATTTGTCTTTTTGTGGTGCCTGACACCTTTACTGTATATACTGTATAGGACGTCACTGTGTTTCAGTGGTGTAATATTCAATTTTCCCATTCAGTTCAGCGATTTCTTTGTTGGTTAAGAGTACACATTGATTTAATTCAAACGCCTTACATAAAGTTTTCTTATTGTACTTAGAATAATCCGCCAATACATAACATTTCTTAGAGTTTTCGTTTACTATAGTTTTCTTACTTGCTTCTTTAAAATCAGGGGTATTAATACCCATTTTTAACTCAAAGCCACTAGCACCAACAAAAGCTCTGTCAAAAAATAGATTTTTCAATGTTGAATCTGTTAGTGGTCCACTGATTGAACCCTGTCTTTTTGTAGTGCCTGACACCTTTACTGAAGAGTACTATTATTTATATATAATCCTTTACTTACAGTTTAGGATCAGCAAAGGCTTCAACTACTGGGCCAGATAACCAGTGGTTTTTTTTGTTTGTTTAAAACCTTAAATAAGGTCTTGGTATTTTTGCCCACCATAGAGAACACGCATGACAACAACTTGCTTTTCTTCTTCTCTGACTAGATAAAGTGCAATGTAATTTTCTACGATGAGCTTACGGTAACCTTTATCTTTTAATATTTCATCCGTTACAAAACTACAGGAAAACGGGAAGTCCTTTAATCTCATGATACTCATTTCAATCTTTTCCATAAGGTTGTCAGCTGCACCTTCATTGTAAAGATCAGTGGAGATGTAGCTGTAAATCTCATCTAAATCTTCAAATGCTTTTGGTGTAATCTTAATTGCGTATTTATTTTCTTCCATGTTTTTTCTTTAGATCCTTAAAGACCTCTTCTCCATCTAAAAGTTCTTTCCCGTTTTTAATTTGCGCTTCTGCTTCAGCTAACTTTTGATATAACTCCAACTTCGCTAAAGACTTTTCATAGGTTTCCATACTCATGACAACCAAATCTCCATAACCATTCTTTGTGATAAAAAGTGGTTCCTTACTTTGGTGACACAGTTCAGAGATTTCCGTTGTATTTCTTAAATCCTTTATCGGACGAATTTCAGGCATAATACCATCTCCTTATTTCATTATTATGCCCCAATTATAGCATGATTATGTATCATTAACAATCGAGTTACTTATCTATATTCAATTTTTGAGTGCATTACCAAATCCACCATCTTCAAGAGCCATCTTCTTACTGTGGCACATTTTACAAAGATCCTGCCAGTTGCGCTTGTCCCAGAAGAGTTTCATGTCACCACCATGTGGAATGGTATGATCGACTTCTGTTGCTGGTGTTAGTCTACCTTCTCTTCGGCAATGAACACACAGAGGATTTTCTTTTAAGTATGCTCTGCTCACCTTGCGCCACTGATAGGTGTATATTTTAGAGTTGGACTTGTTCTGTTCTTTTGTTATTTGCTTTTTATGTTTGTCGCAATACCTGTCAACACCAAGCTCATGACAAGTCGGGATGACGACAGATTGTTTTTAGTTTCCATGGCAAGTGCAAACAACTCAATCCATAATAAAAGCCCTTAGAGAGATATCCCTAAAGGCCACTTTAATATTGATATATTTTGATGATTAGACTTTATTGAATCATTAATGGGTTTTAAACTGTTCAAGCTCTTTAGTAGTCAATGACTCTGGACTTTTTCCATTCTCTTGACGCCATTTATCCAAATCACGAAAACGCAAATTTGGAGCCTTAACATTTGGCGTTGTATAGATTCCACTTGGAAATGCTTGATCCATATCGTCGGTGTATGTTGTGTTTCTTTTCACTTTTTCATCCCCTTTTCTATGTGCACGAATACCAGTTGGGACAGATTCAAAAACAAAACTTTTTAACTTCGACACCGCCTGAACACCTCCTGGCATATAATCATGGACTAGCTTTATTGAAGACCTAGTTGGAAAATAAAAATAGGGAGGAATCCCACCTCTTGCTTGTATAGCTCCAAGTTGTAAATAATACCTATCATTAAAGTTTCCCTTTGCAGATAATCCTATATACCCATCATAACCACGTTCAAAGCTTTGGTGTATTGCAAAACATAATAAATTCTTTCCTACGCCCGTATATTTCCGGTTCGGGTGGTCTAACCGATTAAATGGTTCAGCTTCCCAGAAAACATTAGAAAACTTGGCATCCGCCAAGCCTTTGTGGCGAATGCCTTAGTTGCACTTATGCAGATAGAAAAGTTTTATACATTCCTATCTGTTAAGAAAAGCGCAAGCGCCCTTGATCATCGACGTAAGGCGGTGGACCTCATCGAGCGAGATAAAGGAAACACGGTTCACGAAGTGAATCGATGTTGACTTATCGATGGAGAGGAGGGAACCGACTCTAGTCGATAGGGCGCTGGAGCTAGACAAATTTTATACTTTATCTTTCAAAAAAAACCATCTGTCTTTTTATGGTGCCTGACACCGTTACTCAATTCCGGGGCATCACTGTGACCATACACGTGAAAATGAATGTCGAGAGTGAAAACGAGTGAATAGAAAGGCTCTATTAACGCAGAATGGAATGTCGCAAGTGAAAACGAGTGAATAGAAAGGCTCTATTAACGCGAAAATGAATGCCAAGAGTGAAAACGAGTGAATAGAAAGGCTCTATTAACGCGAAAATGAATGCCGAGAGTGAAAACGAGTGAATAGAAGGGCTCTATTAACACAGAATGGAATGTCGCAAGTAGAAATAGGTAAATAGAACAACAAACCCAACCACCCCTACACTTCTATCCTGCCAACATTCGACAAATTCCGGGGCGTCACTGTGACCAAGTACTTTTCCCGTTTCTGCGTTGTTGTCCCTTCATAGTAATCTAGTAAACTATTTATATTCATATAACATGGGGCTGATGAATTCCCATTCTTATAATACATATAGCTGCTCCACGGATAAAGTTCTGGCGACTTAACCATTCTTGCCTCGACTGGATTAAGATGGATGTAACGGCTGACCTCTAACATGCCTAGTTTGTCCTCAATAATCTTATCATAAAACCGCTTCTCATAGACGTGGCCTGTTAAGCGGTATTTTGTATTATAGTAATTGGCGTAACGCTTATTGATCAACGCCATTAGCTTTGAAATCGGTATTTCTTTTGAACGTAATTGTAAATGGTAATGATTATTCATGAGGCAATAAGAAGCTAATTCGAAGGGGTACTTTTCATAGAGTTGCTGCAAGATATGGAGAAAGGCTTGAAAGTCACTGGTATTCCGAAACAAAGGGTCACGGCGGTTTCCCCTACAAACAATATGATAGAATCGATCTGCGATATATACTCTTTTCTTATAGGGCATCACGTTTCCCTCGCAATTGATTGTTGTTTATTCTGACCCCAGCGTCTTAAGTTCATTGCTTCCCAAATGGCTTGATCAGCTATGCGTTCTTCTCCTGATAAATCAGAAATGGTCCTTGCGAGTCTGATAATTTTAATCTGGACACGATTGCTCCAGTTTTGTTTAGAAGAAACTTGGGTGAGTCTCCTTTTCTGTTCCGCTGTCAAGGCACTCATTTCAACCAAGGTTTCAAATGGAACTTTCGCATTGGATACTTCTTGTTGATAGCGTTCAAACTGGCGTAGGCGTGCTGCTTCCACACGTTTACGAATATCTTTTGAGTTTTCTTGCACCTTAGAGGGCTGGTTTACATTTACCGACTGTAAGGATAAGAGGATATCAATTCTGTCATAAATAGGACCTGACAACCGATTTCGATAGGCTTGAATTTGCTTTTGGGAACAGGTGCAATAATGATGATGAGAACCGAGGTATCCGCACGGACAAGGGTTCATCGCGCCAACGAGGATGAATGAAGAAGGATATGTCACGGTAGAGTGAACTCTACTAATTGTCACCTCACCCGTTTCTAGCGGTTGGCGTAACATATCAAGTGTCTTCTTAGAGAATTCTGCAATCTCATCGAGAAAAAGTACGCCGCGATGAGCCATTGAAATTTCACCAGGTCGCGGGTTCGACCCACCACCAATAATGGCGACAGCAGAAGTAGAATGATGTGGATGCCTGAAGGGAACAAGTTGATATTGGGTGCGCTTTTCACCCGCTAACTGATAAAGACTAATCACCTCTAGCTGAGCTTGATTTGTTAAGGCAGGTAAAATAGATGGAAATGTCTCAGCCAACAAGCTTTTCCCACAGCCCGGTGGACCACTCAAGAGGAGATTATGTTCACCAGCAGCCGCAATTTCTAAGGCTCTTTTCGCTTGTTCATGGCCAATCACATGACAAAAGTCCTTTTGATGAGCGGTAGGGGTATCTGGCAATTGCTCCATTTGAGATGAGTGTGCGTGTAAGGACAAACTTTCTTGACCTTCCAGATGCTGAACCACCTCCTCGATATGGTGCACAACCACACATTCTATATCCTTTAGCATATGAAGCGGTAGAACAGGATCATACGGTAAATAGACTCGGTGAATCCCTAGCCCCTCAGCAGCAATAACAGCAGGCAATATACCTTCCCCACTCACAACCGTACCATCAAGTGATAAAGCACCAATAAACGCCGCCTCAGGTGGAATGTCACGCTTAATTTCATTCAATTCTTTTAATGCAGCAATCGCAATTGCCAAATCAAACAGGGATCCATTTTTCTTTTGATCAGACGGTGAAAGATTCACGACTACCTTCTTGTCGGTAACATCTAAATCAAAATGAGCAATCGAGGCTAAAACCCGCTCTCGTGATTCCTTAACCGAAGCATCAGGCAGCCCTACAATCACCATCGATTCCTTGTCTTGCGAAATCCTCACCTCAACCTGCACACGGTAGCCTTCCAAACCTTTTAACCCAACACTTGAAACCTTGACAGTCATACGCATGCCTCCAATTTTAAATGGTTTCAATATACAATTCGTACCAACAAAAGAAATAGAAACAGATTATGAAAAATAAAATAGGAAAGAAAAATAGGATGGGGTAACAATTGAGGTTTAAAATGAAAGTGATCCTTTTCTATCTACATCTGACTATTCTACAAAATAACCCAAAATCCTGCATAAAATATTATAAAAAAATAATAGAAAGAAGCACAACAACAAACCCAACCACCCCTACACCTCTATCCTACCAACATTCGATAAATTCCGGGGCGTCCCTGTGACCATACCTTAGTTTTCATCTTTCCCCAAACAACACTTCTTATATTTTTTACCGCTGCCACAGAGACATGGATCGTTCCTGCCGATTTTCTTCCTGGAATTCATATCTATAACATTAGAACCGCCAAACTCAAAGGGCTTATCAGGAAGTGGTCTTAAGTGCGGCTTCTCAAAATTTTCAAATATTTCATGAGGTGTATGCCCATTGTTTTCCCATATCCTAATATTATTAGAGAGTTCCATAACAAGCTTCATCACTTCATTGACCTGGTCCATATCATCGAAGCTAATACCTCGTTCGTTGAAAGCATCTAAAATGGTCTGCATATCCGCTCCAAACTGACATGTACCATGAATATCTTCACAGAGCCATTCGGCGGCCTTCTCATCATCGCCTTTAAAAAAGTTCTTCTTTATATATTTCAAAAGAGCCATGTATTGCTTTGATTTTTCAAAGTAACCTTCATCAACATATTTGAGGAGTTCATTCTTGTTTGGAACATAATGAGGCTTATCGGCTTTTCTCCTTAACATCGAGTCAAAGTCATTATTTTCTAAGATGGTCTCATGGACAAAGTAATCTTGATGAGGATAGATGAATGCCTTTTCCAATTCTTCCGTTGGACTGCTGAGAAGCTCCTCTACATCGGCTAGACTGCCCTGGACTTCATTTTGGCTGTTGTAGATTTCTAAAACTTTGTCCTTATGAACCATTCCGTAAAGGTTTGTTAATGCTATAATGTATTCCATTAATTGGCTCATTTCATCACTCCATTCGCTTCAATTTGGCTTGTAACCCTTCTTGAGAAAACTCAATTATGATTAAGCTCTAAAAAGTTTAACATTCTCAGCTAATATTTGCATGTCCGACAAAAATTTAGTTATTTTCTTTAATCCATCTGAGCTATACCAGCTAATGAACCACTTCAATTCGGAGCTGTTCTTATTATATTTAATAATTTCTTTAAAATATGGATAATCAACTTTCGATAATGAATGTCCAATCACAACAATATTTTTGATGCCTTCCAGCGATTTGAAGTAGGACTGATTCCTGAATATAACTTCACTGGTCTTCTTGGCTGAGTTTTCATAATAATCTTCAATAAGGCCAAGTGTATTATTAATTGCATCATATCTCATTTGACTCTTCCAATTTCCCTTTGTTTCATCTTTTAAGAAGTATCCTAAATAAACTGGATTATCATTATGATCATATCGACGATCTTTTTCAAACAGTTTTGGTTGAAATTCCTTCCGATTTTTGTTGGATTCATACCATTCTTCAAATACTTCTTCTATATCATGCCCATGTCCCAAAACAAGTTGTGCTTTCTTATCTCTTCTATCGCCGTGGATATATAAAACATTCTTTCTGGGCACTCCATAGATTGTTTCTAAAAACTCAGTATAATTAAAGTTGATAAATCGCGCCTCCACCTTTAATACATCTTCTAGAGGCTGAGTCAGGCTATGGGGTTCTAATGTGTTTATCCATTTTCTGAACCTCTTAGGAAGTTCCTGAGTTAGAATATATACTTGAGATGTAGCAATATCTTGAGCAGCAAAGTAATCTGCAGCCGAAAAATCATCATCGTTTTCGTCAAGCACATCAAAGTCATCTAACCAGTCATCAAGGGTTCCAAGCATCATTTCCCTATCTAAATATGCTAAGCCATCTTCAAAATTCCCCCATACATCATCTTGTCTGATATAGTTTTCCAATGTGAATCTCAATATATTATGTCTTCCGATAGTATCTCTGAAATTGTAATAGCTGGACTTGACACCATGCATTATATCGAATCCATTACCTATTATGAAAAGCGAGGTAGCAGAATCAGCCAAAGGTATTTCTGTCTTTTCTATCTGCTTAAGAGGTAAAGTTGATAGAAACTCTCCGAGTTCTTTTTGCTTTTCTAGTTTTTCGCTTTCTTTTTGATCCTGCTCATACCGAGCCTTCTTTTTATCACGGCACACCTTGCATCGTTTGGGCATATTGAGACCTTTGCTGTTATAAAAATCCCGTTCCCCTTCTGTAAAAAATTTCGTACCACACTCAATGCATTTCAACAAATAAATTGTATCCTCTGACACGATTACACCTCATTTCTAGCTAAAGAAATATAACCGCTAATCCACGTCATGGTAGCGGTTATGTTTCTTTGTTTTATTGGTGACAAGTGTGATTATTGCTACAATCACTGTTATTGTTGTTACAAAAATCCAGCAATAGTTATATAGCTTTTAATGAGTTACAATTACAATACAATATTTTACATTATTCAGGCAATTGTGAATTTATCAATTACAAATTTTGTTCAATTATCTCTGTTTTGTGGTGCCTGACACCTTTACTGGTGGTACATTCTTTTGGCTGTAATCATATTCTACCATTCACCTTATCTATCACCGTTCGACAAATTTCGGGGCGTCACTGTGACCATACCTTCGGACCTATATACTCTTTTTCATTTCTATTAATAGGTCATCAAAAAGCTTAATATATATGCCTTTTATGTTTCCATAAATTTCTAGAGCAGTTGCCTCATCGTAAGTATGTGATGTCCTATTACGATCTTCAAGCATTTTAAGCCAGTTATCGCCATCTTTTATCATTTTTTCTTTAAAAGCTTCTTTTATTGTTCTTCTTGGACTGGATACTTCAAGAAGACCGTTATATTCTAAATAAGCTTTCAAAATTTTCCAAGAAAGTTCATAGGTGAATTCAAAGCGTTGGATAGTAGCATCAATTACAATATCATCATTAGTTGCATCTCTTTCTAGTGCTTCATGAAGTTTTTTAATAGCTTTTTCTAAATCAGTTACCTTGTCCATAACTTTATTCATATTATCCACCACTTTTCCATTTGAATTTGCAAGAAAAATTGTCTTTCCTTCATTATCTATATAATTCTTTAATTTTAGATTGTTAATTTTGTTATAATCCACAACATCCAAAGTATGTATAATCTTTTTTTCTGAAAGATCATCTATAATTTTATGAATTTCTTCGTTATCGTTCCTAAAAATGATAGCTAAATCAATATCAGATGTAACTTTATAGTCTCCTCTAGCCCTTGAGCCAAACAGAATAACCTTTTCGATACTATTTGAATACTTTTTAAATGTGTTAATTATTGTATAAAATGTATTGCTTGTTAAACCATACATGTTTTCTTTATCCATGTTTTCAAAAAGCCTCCTTATTACAAAAAGACATCCAATTTAAAGGAATAGCGACTATCATCTTTATATAATATAACATGCAGGGTTAGGCCCTGTCGAAAGACAAATAGACAGAGGATATATCAGTTTTTTCTCGATTAAATTCCGGGGCGTCACTGTGACCATACTTCCATTTGAAAATAAAAGAAAAGCACATCTCTTTTAAAAGAAGTGTGCTGTAAAATTATAGTGGATCTGTGTATCATGTTCACCAAAAAATCTTTGCAATGTAAAACCTGTTAGAGCAGAATAACAGGCATCAATTAGCACTTTTTTCTCTGCTTCAAGGACATCATAGACTATAATGACATTGTTTATATATATCCAATAATAACTGTTGAATTTAAAGTTTGGATAGTCTATAACATCAACAGCTTTTTCCCTTGATTTTACTGACAATATGCTTTTAGAGTTTCGGAAAACCAATTTTGGATCAATTTTATACGGTTTCATCTCAGCAAGTTTCACTCTTGCTTTTTGTCCCCAAGTAACTTCATAGTGGATTTCTTTAACTGTCACTATTAATCTCATCCACTAATTTGTCAAATTCCATTTCATCGCCACTATAATATGAAAAATCACTATCTCTATTTTTTCTAGCGTCTCTTAACTGTTCTAAAATATCATCATTTGAAAAAATTACTTTTGTCATTCTCTTCTTTTGTTCCGCTGATAAATTGCTAAAACCATGTACCTCATTGGACTCTGAAAGTGAAAGTTCAAATGTTTTATTTTCTGTTTTAAACGTATAGGTGTTTTTATCAACCTGGAAAGCTTCGTACATTTTCCCATCATCATTTTTCACATATATCTTCATGAAGGACACCTCCTCCTTCTTTTTTTAATAGCTGATAATAACTTTCTTGTGCTACAAAAATCTATACCACCATTATAAATGATTATTCCCTTTAATACTAATGCTTATAATGAGGCTTTATGATTAAGCAGATATTAGCCTGATGTTATCAGTATATGACACTTCATTCAAACTTAACATACCCATCAAACCCTGCAGTTTTCACCTTTTTCAATAGTGCTTCTGCATTTGTCTTATTTGAAATTGCGCCAACTTGCACTCTATATAAAGTCTTCTCATCAGGAGGCTTTTTAGTTGGACTAGAATATTTCAAACAATCAAGGAACCTGTCTCGCTTCTCCGGGTTTCGGATTTGAACCTCCGCCAATCAAGGGAAACAGCCGATGCTGAATGATGAGGATGTCGAAATGGAGGGAGCCCTAAATGAGGTTTTTCCACCCCAGCTAATTGATAGATACTGACCACTTCAAACTGATGTTCATGAGAATGATAAAGTAAAATCGAAGGAAACGTCTCCGCAAGCAAGCTTTTTCCACAGCCCGGGGGACCTGTCATCATCACATTATGCCCTCCGGCAGCAGCAATCTCCAACGCTTTTTTCACTTGCTGATGTTCTAAGATATGCTTAAAATCTTTTTGATGCACAGAAGCTGTGGAAGGTGGTAAAGGTGAAGATAATGTGGTAGAAAAAGCAGATAACTGTCCAGAAAAAGATTCAATCACTTCCTGTAAAGTCTCGACAAACCGAAATACCAACCCCTCTATTTGTTGAAGTAGGAAATCGTCCAAGGGAGGAAGATATAAAATGGTAAAGCCTGCTGTTTTCGCTGCCAAAATGGCCGGTAACATGCCATCAACAGCCTTTATAGATCCATCTAAAGACAACACTCCTAAAAAAGCAGCCCCATCTGGAATGGAATCCCGAAATTCCCCCGCTTCTTTCATAATCCCAATCGCCATCGCCAAATCAAAAAATCGGACTATTTTTCTTCTGCTCCGCCGGCGATAGATTAATCACCACCTTTTTATCCGGAAGCTGACAATCATTCGCATACAAGGCCGCCATCACCCGATCCTTAGACTCCTTTACAGACGCATCGGGAAGTCCGACAATACTAACCCCTTCAACACCTGGAATCAACTGGACCTCTACCTGAACTTTGTATCCTTCCATCCCCTTTAATCCAACGCTAGGAACAATCTTTGCCATCCAAAACTCTTCCTTCAAAGAAATA
This sequence comes from Bacillaceae bacterium S4-13-56, assembly GCA_040191315.1. NCBI lineage: Bacteria > Bacillati > Bacillota > Bacilli > Caryophanales > Bacillaceae > Bacillaceae bacterium S4-13-56. The sequence continues at coordinate 10,755 of JAWJLM010000013.1, forward strand.
TCTGTTCTGTTTGATGGTATTATACCTGTTTTAAAATCATTGTGCATGCAAAGAAAAGAGGGAAATGGTTATGGACTTCGTTAATAAAATTTGAAAACACCTATGAAAAAGAGAATTTTTCATAAGTCCTTACGAGGAAAAATTTTATTTTAAGTAAATTTTAGGACTATACATTAAATCCACGTACACTCTTCCCAATTTCTTAAATGAAATTCAAGAAATTTCTATAATTCGAAAAAATACTGACAACCACCCCCAACATCACACTCCCATTGGATAAATTTTGGATGGTGGCAGGAACTTAAAACGAGGGCAAGCAGCTAACGCTGAGGTTAGAATAGTAGTGTTTCCCAGTAAGTGGATCACCTTTGTCTTAACTGGCTCATTTCAACGACAATATTCACTCGATAAAGACCAAAAATTATACGTAAAGCAAACATCCATTCAGCTCATCAAAAAGACATGCCTAGAACCGGGTGCAAAAAATAGGCGATGTTTTAGCAAAAAGTGTTCAATCTTATTGAGCAAAAATGAACGAATTTAAAGTTTAGAAGTTACACCCAAGATTGGAATAAAAGAAGGGTAGGGTATGTAAGAAGGATTTTAGAGGATTGGGAACAAAAAGGCATTACGACCATTGAAGCCGCTTTGGAAGAAGCAAGTGCATTTCAAAATACAAAAAAAGCTAACCAAAAACATTGAAAAAGAAAGGGAAGAATTAGCCTTGCTTTTGAGGAAAAAGCAAAACCAACCGTCAAACACATCCCCTCCCACTTCCCAATCCATATAACCTATCCACCACCCAATTCGTGAAACATTTTGTGAAACAATATTTTTCGGGTGGTGACAGGCACCTGACAAATTCCGGGGCGTCACTGTGACCATACCTTAATTTTTCCTCGATTTAGGGTATGATTTAGGGTATAATAAAGATAGGAAGAAGCATAAACTATACTATGATCCTTTACTTACAGTTTAGGATGAGCAAAGGCTTCGACCACTGGGCCAGATAACCAGTGGCCTTGATTATGAAATTCAACTTGACATGTGTATTGAATAGTACTATCTCGTCTTTGACACTTAATTTTAACAAAACCCCTC
>JAWJLM010000014.1 GCA_040191315.1 Bacillaceae bacterium S4-13-56
TAGCAAAAAGTGTTCATTTTCACTTGACGGTTACACCAACTTGCGAAAGCCGCAAAATACACCATAAAAACAGCAACTACCCATGTGAAATCTTTAGAGCAACTAAAAATAATTGAGGTTACTCGCTCCCCTTTATATGTTGATGAGGACGGACCACGTAATTCACCAAATAAGTATAAATTGAACTTTGACGTTGAATTAATTAATGACGAACGCAACAAAGTAACAAAAATAACTGTAAATAACCCCTCAGACTACGAAAAAGTTTTGACAAGAGCAACTATCGATTTATTTCCTAATAGAGAATGGGCTGATATGGATAAGATTTTAGATAGCCTTCTTATTGAGGGAAGTAGTGGTGAAGCAATTTCATTGTGAGAAATCATTAAGACTACTTTTAATTATAAGGTAATTCAGAACTTAATTACAAATATGTTATGATTAGAATAGAGTTTGTGAAGAAATTTTCTTAAACTAACGAGGCAGGATAATGAGAATCTATTTTTTTATTTAATCCTTTTATAAAGGAATGATAGATTTTGGGTTATATAATTCACGAAGTATTTCATTTTTTGGTCGGAGCCAGTTTGGTATATATTTTTTACATTAAAGATGTTGAGACAATGAGAAGACGTGGTTTGATTTTATTTTTTGGCGGAATTTCTGCTATTTCGCCTGATGTAACAAAGTTTTTTGGTGATATTTTAGGTCATTCTATTTGGCTTGCTCCAGTGTTTGGCCTCTTGTTTTCAATAGGTTTTCGTTACTTTCAAAAAGACATTTCGTTTTTTAAATCTTGGGGAATATTCTCTTTGACTGTACTGGTCGGACATATTTTTATTGATTATATAGGAAATGGTGTAGCATTTCTTTATCCAATAATTCATAAAGAGTATTCTTTGAGTGTTATTACACGAACCGATGAATTTATATTATATACACTTTTAATTGTGGTACTGATAGGATTGTTTTATCGGAAAGGGAAAATAATTATTCTAACAGGGATTATAATTATTAGTTTATATCTTGGTGGTTTAACTGTTTCAAAATTTAACCTTGAACAAGCATTAAAGAAACAGTATGAAGATGATGATATTAACTTGTTATTATCTTATCGAAGTCATAATTTTTTAGAGTGGAATTTTATGGTGAGAACAGATAAGATTTGGGTGAGTGGTTATTCACCTATTTTAAACCAAGAAATCCGTATTGGATCAGAGAGAGAAGTGGACAAATAAGTGTTAACCATATTGAATAAACGGGTGCTTTAATTATAAAAATAGGGAGAATCAAAAAACGCTTGATAAGTTTCCAAGCGTTTTTGTATGTCTATCATGTTTGTAACCCTGCTGAAATATCAAGTTTATCCTTTTCCATTTCTTCAACTTTATTTTCATTTTCCTCTTCACCTTTAGTGTTATCCTGTATATTATTTACTTCAATTTTCTTATCACCTTTGTTAATGATAATAGTTCCAGCATCACTATTGTCTATGTTAATTGTATTGTTATCTCCATTAACATTTATTATCTGCACTTTATCCTCTTGTGTATTTGGTTCATCAACAGGAGCAAGAGGTGATAGAATTGTCATTAATACCGATATTTTGGTTAGGATATCCCATATATGATTTGTATCAATCACATGGAAGATTGTAACGACTTGCATACAATACGAGATGATACCTTGAATTACTTCTTTTATTTCCTTCTCATTTATATTCTCTTCCTCAGATACTGATGAACTACTATCTATTTCGTCATATACCTCTTGTAATTCTTCTACTACTTCTGAAAATGTATTTGGGTTAATACCTATATCTGAAATCTTATTAATAAGTTCACTCCATCGTTCTTGGTGCTTTTGTAGTGCATCAAAAGTAGAATTATTCATTACTTGGGTTATACCACTTTGATAGTTATCAAAATTTAGATTACCCATCACACTAGTAATACCCTGATACCTTTCTAATCCACTAAATGTTGTTCTATCTAATAGCGTACTCCAAGTATCTTGATGTTTTTGCAGTGCCTCAAATGCTGGATTATTAAAGATTCCCTTTATTGTGCTTTGATATTCAACTAAACTATCAAATGCTGGACTATGCATTACGCTTGCGATACTCTGGTACTTTTCCAGCCCTAATGTGGCAGAGTTCCCTAGTCTGTTCCAAGTATCTTGTTGTCTTTGCAATTCCCTGAAAGGTGAATTATCCAAAGTGGAGGCGATCCCCTGATAACTATTAAGTCCCATAGTTACTGAATTTCCTAATAACCTGTTCATATTATCCTGCTGCCTCTGCATTGCTTCAATTGCTGGACTTCTTAGAACTCTATTTATTTGGTCTTGCTGTTTTTGAAATAATTTTAAAGCAGAAAGATACTCCTTATCCATTTAGTCCTCTCCTCCAAAATATACTAATAAATAGTTGCTCTTCTATGAAAAAATCAGAGCAAGCGTTAAGTACCACCTCCCCTGATTTTAAACAACTATTTATGCATCTATTGGCCAATCTTTAAACTGCTCCTTTGCTTCTTCTACAAAGGCATTAGTTAAAAACTTTAATTGCTCAGGCTTTATTTTATTTTTCATTAATGTAGCCTTTACTGCGAGATTAACTTTTGATAAGATATCTTGGCGGTGTGGGTTGGTCCAATCAACTTGAAATTCTTTTTTCATATTTTTCACAACTTGATGGACTAAACCTGCCATAAACTGATTGTCGAATGTAGCGTTTTCCATATTTGCGATAATTTCATAAAACGTTACTTCCTCTTCAGTAAGCCCTAAATCCATTCGTCGCTTTGTCTCTTCGTCTAGGTTATTTCTCATCTCAACCATAAAGCGAATAACATCTGCTGCTGATATAACCCTATTATGATAATCTTCAATCGTTTTCTTTAACATTTCACTCATTTGTTTACTTTTAGGGTTTTTCTTTTTAAACTTAACCTTAATTTCGTCTTCTAAAAGTTGTCTCAACAACTTCAAACGCAAATCAACGTGAGGTTTTTCGACTAAGCCTGCCAAAAAAGCATCATCGAGTACGGATAAGTTGGGCTTTTCAATCCCAGCAATTTCAAATAAATCCAAAGCATCGTAGGAACTAACACTTTCATTTACAATTTGTGCTAGTTTCTGTTCAAAACTACGATCTTTCTCACCTTCCCCACCTGTTGGTTGAGAAATTTTGCGTAACTGTGTCTTAACAATATCGTATAATAAAACTTCGCCTGAAACTGAAGTAACGGATGAAAGATGAGAAACAAGTTTATGGGACTTAGTAAGTTTAGCCTGCGCCTCTAAAAAGGATTTCTCTTTTTCCCCTAAAAAATGGTTAACAACCTCTGCTATAAAGTCTTCTCGCTCAACCTTCGGTAATGCCCTCCATTCATTTAGTGACAGGTTAGTTGGATAAAGTTCTACAGGAACCATTACTCTTACATCTTGTAAAAACCCCCAAAACAAACCTTCTGCTTGCTCAATATCAAACGTTAAATCTCCCTTACCACCACTATCTGTATATTTTTTAGTCGCTTCTTTTAATTGAGTTGCGATTCCAATAAAATCTACAATCGTTCCACCTTGCTTACCGGGGAATACACGGTTTACGCGTGCAATTGCCTGCATAAGATTATGCCCCTTCATTGGCTTATCAATATATAAATAAGTTAAAGGTTTAGCATCAAATCCTGTCAGCCACATATCACGAACAATGACAAGTTTGAGTGGGTCTCTAGGATCTCGCAATTTTGCTTTTACAGCCTCTTGCTCCTCTTTTGATTTAATATGAGAATAATCACTACCTTCTTGCTTTTGACGCCATTCTTCAGGGTCCTTTGAGACATCACCAGTCATAATAATTTCAACAGGTGGACAATTTGGAAGTTTACTCATCTCGTTATAGAGAGCAACACAGTTTTCACGACTCATACATACAATCATGCCTTTTGCTTCAGGTGTTACTGTTTGTTTTTCACCAAAGTGATTAATAATTGTTTTGGCTAGTTCCTCAACACGTTCCCTAGTTCCAGCCAACTTTGCGAGAGCCGCCCATGCTCTGCTGTGTTTCTCAAGTTCGTCATTACCTTCACCGGTTCCTAACTCGTCAATTTCGCTATCTATATCGTCGTTAGTTATCCCTAATCTAATTAGACGTGATTCATAATAAATCGGAACAGTTGCATTGTCCTCAACTGCCTGAAGCATATCATAGGTATGAATCGTATGACCGAATACTTCATTTGTACTTCTTCCTGCAAAATCAACAGGAGTGCCTGTAAAACCAATATGGCTGGCATTTGGTAGTGCCGTTTTTATATGGCCTGCATAGCCAGCATCATTATATTGTGTTCTATGCGCTTCATCTGCTATCACAATAATATTCTCCCGTTCAGAAAGAACTGGATGAACACCTTCGGACTCTTTCAAACGGAATTTTTCAATAGTGGTAAATATTATTTGACCAGATTCATTTTTTAAAAGTTCTCTTAAATCACTAGAAGAGTCAGCCTGTTTCACATGACCTACAAGGGATTTTCCCTCAACAAAAGTGTCATGTAATTGATTGTCTAAATCGGCTCGGTCTACTTGTATCACGATAGTTGGATTTTTCAGTTCACTAAGGCGAATCAAGATACCCGCAAAGAATAACATTGATATTGATTTACCTGATCCCTGCGTGTGCCAAATTACGCCAATTTTCCTATCGCCATTTGGTCTTGTTGCTCGAATAGATTCTTGGACAGCAAAGTTCACACCAAAAAACTGATGATACTTTGCTACAATTTTTGTTTTTGTTTTACCATTGTCCATAAAGACAATAAAACTACGAATATAGTCTAGTAGACGGTCTTTTGGAAATAAACCTTCTATAAGCGTTTTCATTGTATTAGCGATATTGTTGTCTATCCTAACGCCGTCAATAGATTTCCAAGCAGCAAAAAACTCGATTGGTGCAAAAGGCATTCCATGTAATGTTCTTGTACCGTCTGAAACAACAGAAATCGCATTATAATTAAATAGTTGGGTTATATCGTAGGTGTAATTTCTCACTTGAGTGTAGGCGTCCTGAACTGTGGTATTTTCAATATAAGGGCTTTTTAATTCAAAAAGTATCAGCGGTAATCCATTAATATAAACAAGAATATCTGGGCGTCGAGACATTCTCCCTTCAATAGCCAATTGATTCATTACCACAAAATCATTTTCTAAAGGCTTTTCCCAATTGATAGGGGAGATATGATAGAACTGTTCTTCATCATTCTCTTGCTCAATTTTAAAATCTATCCCTTTTGTTAACACTTCATGAAATCGTTCATTCCGTTGTTCAACTGTAACTCCGTCAACATTAGTAATCTGAGATATCAATGCAGGTATATGTTCTTTTGGAAAGGTAGGATAAGTATCATAAAGATACTTTTCCAACCTTTTCACCATAACAACATCTGCTAATGACGGACGTGAACCCCACTCATAAGCAGGAATATATTTATATCCTAAATTTTTAAGCCTCTCAATAGTTGTTTCCTCGAAATCAGACTCATATAGACGGCTCCGGTTGCTCATTTGATATAACCTCCCTTACCTTTTCAATCTCCTCAAGCATATTAATCTCACCCGATAATAATCGTGGGATTAGATATTCTCGCGTACTATTTAAAACTTTATTTTGGTTAATATTATTGAGAATTTGGTCAAAGAAAGATCCGACCCGTTTTTCAAATAGGGAACACAAAGATTCATTAAAAGGAAAATCTATGGATTCTAAAGTAGATTTAGTAATAGTACTAAAAACAGACCCATGTGAATTACTTATTAGTTTCTCAATGGAATGTTTAATTGATAAATAGGTGAAAATGTGAAATTCTTTTTCTGCTTTAATTGCATAACACGATTGGTTCATTGCCATTTCGTTACCTAGTATGCTTATGTTACCAATAGTTCCTCTAGCAGATATAACCGTTGAGAATTTAGGTATTAATTTTGTAGAACTATTATTTAACCCTAACTCTGTAATTTTTTTCTCAGTATCTATTATGATCGACGAATTCAAATCTTTAACTGATATCCATGGGATATCTCCACTCCAATATTCATCTATATTAGTTTTTGGTGTTCCACCACCAATGATTTTTGAGAATTCACTAATTTTTACATCGTTAATAGTAAATTGTTCCTGATCAATTCCCTTATCAATAAACCAGTTCTTATAAAGTTCCAGAGCCATTTTTTCTAAAGTAATATTCATTTCTCTATTGATTTCTATCTTCTTATCAATCCCATCAAGTATTGATATTATTTTGTTTTGTATAGTTCTAGGAGGTAAAAGAATGTTCATCTTTTTTATTGACTCTATTGTTAATGCTTGCTGTGTTGATCCAATAATTATTGAATTTATTTCTTTCTTCCCCAGATCGGACTGTAACCAATAGTATATATATTTACTCCTAACACTATTTTTAAAATTCTTGAACCAAGTTAAATTACCATCTTTAAAATAGAATTCATCATTTTCTTTTACTAAATAAGGGACTCCTATTGTTCCTACCGAAGTTAAAAGTATATCTCCTTGAGAAGGGACACCAAATTTTTCTTTGATCTCCTTAAACCTTTTCTCACTTATAAATAAAGTGTCTGACAGTGGCTCTCCTTTAAACTGATTAATTATCTCCTTTGAACGGTAAAAAGGAATTCCTGTAGGTACATATTCCTTCATGTAAATCCTTTTACTAGACCCAACATCGCATATCTTACCTATTTTTACTTGTTGCCACTCATCGAGTCTCATATAAACCCTCCAAGTCTTTTAGTATTTTTTCTTGAAGGTTATTACTTTTGATAAACTGTTCACGAAGGGTATTCTGTAAATCCTCCATTCTTTCTTCAAATGGCATATTATCGTTCTCTATTTGAGCAGTTCCCACGTAGTTTCCCGGAGTTAATTTATAATCTTTTTCTTTTACTTGTTCTATTGTTGCAATTTTCGCAAAACCTTCTTCTTCTAGAATTTGTCCATTACTATTTCGATACTCATGATATGTCTTTGATATTTTTTCTATTTCTTCTCTCGATAACGCCTTTTGTCTTCTGCTAACCATGGAGCCCATTTTACGGGCATCAATAAATAGAATTTCATTTCGACGTTCTCGAAAGCCTTTTGAACCATCTCTATTTTTACTTAGGAAAAATAAACAACAAGGTATTCCCGTAGTAAAAAATAACTTATCAGGTAATTGGACAATACAATCTATATAACCTTCGTCAATCAACTTTTGACGAACTTCCTTTTCACCAGTTGTATTAGTAGTCATTGCCCCATTAGCCATTACATAGCCTGCTGTACCACCCTCTTTTAAATGATAGAGGAAGTGCTGCATCCACATATAGTTAGCATTAGCATTCGTGATAGGACCAATTAATCGAGGGTCGTCCTTTGATATTCTTTCTGCTCCCCATGTATCGACGTTAAAGGGTGGATTAGCAATTACATAATCAGCCTTTAAGTCTGGATACTGATCATTTAATAAAGAATCACCGAGACGAATCTCTGCATTCAGACCATGTAGTAACACGTTCATTTTCCCTAAACGTAAAGTTGTTTCCACATTTTCTTGACCATAAAATGACAGCGCATTCCCTCTGTCTGAATATGATTCAGATTGAATAAACATCCCTCCAGAACCACATGCAGGATCAAATACTGTCCCCTCAATTGGCTCCATCATTGCAACTAGAAGTTTTACAATAGACGAAGGTGTGAAGAATTCTCCACCTCTGTTTCCCTCACTTGATGCAAAGTTTCCAATGAAATACTCATATGTACGGCCTAATACATCGATACTATCTTCATGACGTGCACTAAATACATCTCTTGAGAACACTTCAATGAGCCCTGCTACATTTTCTACCGGTAAGTTAGAACCTTGAAAAATTCGTGGCAAAATCCCTTCTAATTCAGGATTTTCTTGTTCAATTATTTTCATAGCATTATCTAAAATGCCTTTAATATTACTATCATTCGCCTTTTCAACAAGATAAGACCATCTTGCTTCCTGAGGAATCATAAATACATTTTCTGATTTATATTGGTCAGGGTCGTTAAGTATACTCTCTCTAACTTCTGGATCTTCTGAGTACCATATATTATCTGGCTCATTAACCATTTCTTCAACTTGTGCTCTACGCTTATCAAAACGTAATGAAACATATCTTAAAAATATTAGTGGTAATACGTAATGTTTATAATCTGATGGAGTAATGCTTCCTCTCATCCTAGTTGCCGCATCAAATAAGTCTTTCTGAAAATCTATATCTGCTTTTACAGCCATAATATATTATTCCTCCTGAACAATAATTTCCAACTTTATTCCTATCTTATCATAAACTTTGTCGCATAATATAATAGTTTCAGTAATTGAGCGTAGCCTGCTAGTCACCTATGTTATCTATACTTTATATGGATTTTTCTCACATGAAATCATTATGACCTGTCTTTAGTTCACCATTTTTGTCTTCAATTAAACCTCTATAAAGTTAATACTTCTTTTTTATAATCAATTATTTCATTTATGTAATTAAGTTCCTCTAAATTACAGTAATACTTATGTCCATCTTCAACAGAGATTTGCACAGGATAATGTTCACTTGTCTCATCTACTTTCACATCAATAAAACCATAAACTCCTGAATGAACAATGTCACAAATGACCTCTACATAAAAGTTTCTAAGTACCATTATCAAATCCCTCTTACTAAGAATGAATTCTTCTATATCACGACCATCATAAAGTTCTAATAAAACCGTATTGCCAGTTGCATAGGTTATTGTTACCCTAGATGCACCATTATAAAAATCATTTATTTCTACTAATTCTTCTACCTTTAATTTAAGCAGTTTTTCCACCTCCCTTTACCAATTACTTCAAGATTAAAGTAGAGATTACTGCATTTCAGAACAATATTTTTATAACTTATTCGGAAATTCATGTAATTAAAAAGACAAGAATTTCACTCCTTGTCTTTGTACAAATAATTAGGATTCAATTTTCCAACCAGTTTTAAACACGCGAAAATAGCATCATCAACTAGAATATACTCGCTCAAAATAGCATCTATATTTTGCTTAAGATCTTCAAAGGTTGCAAAAACATTGTCCCTAACTTTTGTACTGAAAACATCGGTTAAAGAATTTTGTTTATTAGTCATTTCTAACCTTTTGTCGAATACAAATAAAAAATACTGATACTGAGCGAACCCCTCGTATTGCTTCCAGTTGACTCTTTTAAAGCGTGTAATCATAAAAAGAAAACTTTCGTGATGGAACTCAACAATTCCATTTTCATTTGTTTCTCTTAAGTGATATGTTCGTTTCAAGTGTATCTCCTCCATTATCTTTTGAAAATTTATACATGACGACACTTCAAGATAATGGAGTAAATCCCTTGATTTTTAGGAGGAATTACTGGCAAAATATTGGTTAATGCTTTTATATAACCTATATGTCTATTGTTGATTAGAAGGTCTATTTAACCCTAATTTTAGGGTAATAAATATAGGTGATAACATAACAAAAATATGGCCGAATGACAAAGGGATGGACTTTTATTATTATATTTTTTGGTATCCATTAAAAAAGGCATTGGCTTTAACCACCAAATACCCAAAATAGTCCTGCTATTATTAAACCAACATATCCAAAACCGGAAAACCAAAATCCTCTTCTAAGAACTTTATATTTCATCGTAGCAGTTTTAGATAAAAAGTAGTTCTGTTCAATCACTTTTTCTAACAAGTCTTCTTCTTTAATTTGTTTTACTTCTGTCAGGTATTCCTCTTTATCCATAGAACTAACATTCTCCCAAAATATTAGTCCTTTTGAATTCTTTGCTGAAGTTCTTGGATACACTACCAATACTGCAAAAAATATAGCAATCAGTAGTAATATACATGATATCAAAGTAAAGAAATATTTTGTTGCAACCAAGTTATTGGTTAGATAGTCAAAAAGGATTCTAATAATCAGTCCATTAATTGTTATAATTGCAAGTGCCTTTGCATCTGCAAATTTAATATAATCATTTAGGTATGAGTTATGATGCTTAGCAAAATCTCCTTTATCCATTCTTTCACCCACTTTCCGGTACACCGAGTCTTCTAAAGTCCCTTATTTCATCATTTATGAATATACCAAACTTATCTTTGGCAATTAAGTTACCATTGTTATTATATATATAACACTCCATAAAATGAAGGCCAGTATATGCTGTTGACTGTTCACAAACATATTCACCTTCAGATTGTTCCATAAAATATTCAAGACCACTTTCGGACTGTCCTGCCTCAGTTCCATAGTTGACTACTTTCCATTTTATATTTCCAATTGGCATTGAAGCATAATTAAGTAATTCAAATCTAATATGCATTCCTTTTTCCAAAGAACAACTACTTTGGCAATACCTCTTGTAAGACTCATCCTCTCCCTTTCTTAAACTACAGATTAACTCAAAATCAGTTGGAGAACTATAGATTCGCCCCTCACTGTTTGATTTTGGTAGTGACGAAAATGAGTCAAGATACTTCTCCCAATTAAAAACCCTCATTTGATAATACGAATATGAATTCGTATCTTTTAACACGTATTTATCTTCTACTGTTTCACCATTCTCAGTACGAGTTTTCACATCAAAGAGGTTATCTGATAAATCAAGATAATTATAAACATTTTCACCGATCATAATCCTATTTCTTGGCGATTGACTTTGTAATTTTGCTGCTAAATCTGTATGAATACTTGTTGATGTTACTTCTGTAACATTACCTATTCCATATTCTGACCACAAAACCTCGCTGTCATCACCAATATCAATTCCAATTCTAATCCTTAGAGGCGGTAGATTATTTTCCTCAAAGAATTTGCTCAATGTATGCTTATTATAGGATTGCATCAATGATGCTGCATTTAAAGCATTTATAATTGCATCACTTTTTTTCATTTCCTTATGTCCAAAATAAGCGAAAACAGCATCTCCTTGCAAACGATGTATATGACCATCAAATGCTTGAAATAATTCAATGGCTGTAGATAGTATGGCATTCTTATATAACCTTACCTTAGATAGTGGAAATTTCAATCCTAGTTTTGTTGAACCAGAGATATCCAAAAATAAGGAGGAAATATATTGATGATGTGGTAGTATCGATGTATCTGTAAAATCTGGATGGGTACCAATAGAACGAGAAAAAATACTATTTTCCTTTCCAAATAGACTTCTCAATTCCTCGATAGGTGGTCGTACCTGCTCAATATCATGGCTCTTTGCTAATTTTTCAAACACAGAAAACTGTTGCGATTCATAAATTACTTCTGTTGGAATCTTAGAAGCAAATAATCTATCAAAGATATCATTTAATTGACTCATAAATAAATCCCCCTTTTAATATCTACAATATTATAATTATACCATTTATTTCTAATGTTATATAAAGTACTCGAAACGGTAATCATTGAAGATATATCATTCTTAGAAGGGGTTAAAGGATATTTTAGGGTGATTTTTTTGTTGTGTTTTCTCATTAAAAAAGACAGGAGAACCTGTCTTTTTTCTAGATCTTTTCTAGCCACTCTTTATTAATAATAATTTCCACTCTCTGCTTTACCACTATTTATGATAAGGTTCCCCCTTATTAATCCTAAATGCCCGATACACTTGCTCCAGTAAAATAAGTCTCATCAACTGATGGGGAAATGTCATCTTAGAAAAAGACAAGCCAAAGTCTGACCGCTTCAACACCTCATCACTCAGGCCCAAAGATCCACCAATCACAAAAGCTATTTTACTCTTGCCGTACGTCCCAAGCTCGTCTATTTTTTTCGCGAGCTTCTCAGACGTAAGTTGCTGCCCGTTTATTTCCAAGGCAATAATGTAAGTATCCGCCCCAAGTTTAGAGAGAATCCGCTCCCCCTCCTTACGCTTTACATCCTCCATATCCGCTTCACTCAAATTTTCAGGAGCTTTCTCATCTGCAACCTCAATCAAATCAATCGTAGCATAAGGACCCAACCGCTTCACATATTCCTGGATCCCCTGCTTTAAATACTTTTCCTTTAACTTCCCTACTGATACAATAAAAATTTTCATTGAACGGATCTCCTTATTAGTCCCAAGGTAACCCTGTACCAAATTTTTTAGCAAGCTCCCTTGATGTGGTCCTTCTTTCCTTTCGACGTTCCGCCCGTTGAGGCGCTGACTCATGAAGCCATTTTTCTTCATTCGTTTCTGGGTAAACCGGTGGTACATCAATTGGCCTACCGTTTTCATCGACCGCCACAAAAGTTAAAAAGGCCAACGTACAAATTTTTCGTTCTCCCGTCAGCATATTCTCACTAATTGCTTTTACAAACACTTCCATAGAGGTGTTATGTGACCAGGTTACAAACGCCTCCACACAAATTGTGTTGCCCTCAAATACTGGATGAAGAAAATCTACCGAATCCGTTGAAGCAGTGACAACTGGCTTCCGAGCATGGCGAGCAGCTGCAATCCCCCCAATATCATCTATATAGGCCATTAACTTTCCTCCAAACAATGTTCCATGACTGTTCGTATCCGGAGGTAAAACAAACGAATTTTTTATCGACAATGAATCCTTACATCGCTTCGCTTCCACAAAACCCCTTCTTTCATCACAATTTTTTCCACAATCACCTACCGCATATTTTACCACGACCATGGAAATATATGTTCTCCTACCCTTTAACCCACGGAAATTTTTAATCCCTACACACCCTCAATTCATGATAGGATAGGATACATAGATATTTTGAAAAAGGACTGACTCAAAGGTGAACAACAAAGCCCAACAACTACTCAAACAATATTACGGATATGACACCTTTCGCCCAGGACAAGAGACGATGATTCATCACGTCACCAGCAGTCATCACGCACTTGGTGTTATGCCAACCGGTGGGGGGAAGTCTCTTTGCTATCAAATTCCCGGCCTTCTCCTTGAAGGAACGGCCATCATTATTTCCCCCCTCATCTCACTCATGAAGGACCAAGTCGACGCCCTTAATAACTATGGAATCGCCGCAACCTACATCAATAGCTCCATTACCTACGAAGAACAACGAGATCGTTTGGAAAAAATGTACGAAGGTAGGTATCAATTTGTTTATGTAGCGCCCGAGCGGTTTGAGTCACCGGATTTCTTGCGGTTAGCTCGTTCCATCCAGTTGTCGTTGATTGCTTTTGATGAAGCTCATTGTATATCCCAATGGGGGCACGATTTTCGCCCAAGCTACCGCTCTGTTGTAGCAACATTAGATCAGATACCAAATTTACCTCCCTTGTTAGCTTTAACTGCAACAGCAACTAAAGCAGTTATCCAGGACATACAACGTCTTTTAAATATTTCGGACAAGCATGTGGTAAACACAGGATTTGCACGGAATAACTTGCATTTTCAAGTAGTTAAAGGAATGAATAAGCACGATTTCTTACTTTCCTATATCCGTAACCGATCCCATGAATCTGGTATTATCTATGCAGCTACAAGAAAAGATGTGGATTCCATCCATGCCTTTTTATCCAAACAGAAGGTAAAAGTAGCCCGTTACCATGCCGGTATGTCTGAGCAGGAACGAAAGGATGCTCAACAATCTTTTATCCAAGATGAACTCCCTGTAATGGTAGCAACCAACGCTTTTGGAATGGGCATTGATAAATCTAACGTAAGATATGTGATTCACTATGCTATTCCAATGAATCTTGAATCCTATTATCAAGAGGCTGGTCGTGCAGGACGTGACGGACTCGAGAGTGATTGTGTGTTACTTTTTGCGGGACAAGACGTTCATTTGCAAAAATTTTTAATTGAACAATCCTTAATGAATGAGGAAAAAAAGCAGCAGGAATACGATAAACTTCAAAAAATGGTGAATTATGTACACACCAACCGCTGCTTGCAGCGATATATGTTGGATTACTTTTCTGACCCACATGACATCAACGATTGTGGGAAGTGCTCAAATTGTAAAGATGAGTCTGAAAAAGAGGATGTTACACGAGAAGCCCAAATGATACTATCCTGTGTGAAGCGTATGGATGAACGCTTTGGTTCCGGGATGGTTGCGAAAGTATTAAAAGGTTCTAAAGTAAAAAAAGTATTAGATTTCAAGTTAGATAAGCTTAGCACTTATGGACTCATGAGTAAGCACACCGAAAAAGATATATTAGATTTAATCCATTATTTAACTGCAGATGGATTCCTACAGCAGGAAGATGCCAAATTTCCAGTGTTAAAATTAACTCCTTCATCGATTGGAGTTCTAAAGGGGCAGGAGAAAGTTTTCGTGAAGCGATTAAAACTTTCTCGTCCAATGGAAACGAATGTGGACAAGGATCTATTTGAAGAGCTTCGACAGGTACGTAAGATTTTTGCTGAGGAAAAAGGGTTACCACCATATATCATATTCCCTGATTCTACTCTAAAGGATATGTGCCTGCGTCTGCCAAAATCTTCAGAGGAAATGCTTGCTGTTAATGGTGTTGGTGACCGTAAACTTCGTGAGTATGGACATGAATTTTTAAGAGTGATTATAGCACATGTGGAGAAAAAGAAAAGTATTGAAGTATAAAACTTGTAGCATAAGGCCAAGCCTTATGCTATTTTATTACTTCTAAAAATCTTTACCCGTTCTAGCACCTTGAAAGAACTGTCGCCAACTTCCATTTGACTTTCGTATTGCTAAAAATACATATAAACTTGTTGTCCAATTTCCCATTAAAAGAATTAAAATAATCCACAGAATCTTTTGTATGGTACTTCTTTCACGATAAATTATCCACATACAAAATAAAAATAAACCAATATATAAATCAACCGCGTTCATTTTTCCCCAGGTTAAATCTAAAATTGCTAATTCTTGAGATATGATTTTTCCCGTACTTGCACCCACAATAAAAGAAATGGACATGATAATCCACAATCCAAAGCTTATTCATTTAACTGCAATCATGTGGTTTATCCTCTCCTTTTCTTGATGATTTACGTTTAAACATGTGGATAGGGATAAAAATCGCCATATTTTTCGAAAACGATAACAAAATCCACAAGTTATCCACAAATTTATGCACATATTCACATTTAGTTTCCCTTATTTTGTGGAAGAATAAGTGTTCGCCACAATATATGTTGGCTTATTCCCACAATATTCACAGGTTGTGGATAAAGAAGATGAGTTATCCACTTTTTCTAGGGTTGGAAAAGTTTCATATTCATCCACAATTTTATCTAATGCTAATTCAACATGATCATTGCAAACATAGAGATTCATTATTTTTACTCCCTCCTACAACTACATACCCTTTTTAATTTAGTCCTTAACTCTTATATATTTTTCTTAAAAATTAAAACCATACTTAATAATCAAAAGTACCTATCTTAATTGATAGGTACTCATCAAAAAGCTAATAAGATTGAGAGGCTAACTCTAGAGTAGTTTCTTGCCGTTCTCCATCTCGGTAGAAGATTACTTTCATTTCATCTCCTATTTGTTTTTCATTATATAAATACTTTCTTAGATCCAAAATATCTTGTATTGGTTGATCATCTAGTTGGACAATCACATCATATCGATCCAGTCCTGCTCGATCGGCTGGTGATCCAAGCTCGGTACTTCTTATATATACCCCTCCGGTTACATCGGCAGGTAGTCTAAAAGTATTCGTCCATTCACGGCTAGGTACGTCCCCTAAGGAGTACGCTTCTATTCCAATGAGAGGGCGTTGCACAACTCCATTTTTCTCTAATTGATCAATGATTGGAAGTGCACTATCAATCGGAATGGCAAGACCAATTCCTTCAACAGCATTTTGTGCAATTTTCATGGAATTAATCCCTATTAATTGTCCACGAATGTTAATCAGAGCACCACCGCTGTTCCCAGGATTGATCGCAGCATCCGTTTGTAGGGCCTCTGATTGCCAATCCGTACTCCCATCTCCATCAAAATCCTGAGGAATAGCTCGTTCTTTTCCACTAATTATTCCTTGGGTTACAGATCCAGAAAAGTCTAATCCTAATGGATTTCCGATAGCAATCGCAGGTTCTCCAACCTTTACATTAGAAGAATTTCCAATCTCAATGACTTGATTAATTGGATCTCCATCTATTTCGACTACTGCTAGATCTGTAAAATAATCACTTCCCCTTAAAGTTCCATCCAATCTTGTTCCATCAGCTAGAACAACTTCAAGTTCAGTTGCTCCTTGGATAACATGGTGATTAGTAACTATAAAGGCACGTCCGTTTTCTTTTTTATACACAACACCAGAACCAGATCCTGCGTGACTACTTTCATTCGTAAAAAAAGAACCTTGTTGATAGTTCTCTATTCCTACCACAGCTTCCGATACATTTTCTACGATTTCCGTAATTTGTGTTGAGACATCCACTTCTATATTTTGGTGAATAGTATCCCCATTTTCATCACTACTTACTTGATTATCGTTGGGATTTTTTAATTCATAAGGTAAAAGATTGGATTCAATTAATGCAGGTAAGGCTAAGATAATCAAAACAGCGCCAAGCACCACTCCTACAACTGTTGGTACTACCCAATGGGGACGTTTCGGTTTAGGTTTATACCTATTAGGAGTATGATCATCGTAATATCCCATTTTTCTACTTTCTCCTTTCTATTTCGTATTTTGGCCTTGCCCATTTATATTACTTTACATAATATAATGCAGTTGGAGTGGAAGGGTCCGTATCATGGAGGTCAATGGTCGTACCTAATTGATGACCCCTCTCCGCAAGAATTGATCCTACCGACATTCTTGCTAAATCTTTCATGTTATTATCTTTACTTAAATGAGCCAAATAAATACGTTTTGTCTCGTTTCCAATTAAATCGCACAAAGCTAGTCCACAATCTTCATTCGATACGTGACCCTCATCCCCTAAAATTCTTCGTTTTACATTCCATGGGTATCTACCCATTCTCAGCATACCAACATCATGGTTAGATTCAAAAATATAGGCATCCGCATTTTCTACAGTCTTTTTCACACGGTCAGAGACATAACCAGTATCTGTGACTAAGGCGACTTTTTTTGTATCTTTATGGAAAACGTAGAACATTGGCTCCGCTGCATCATGGGATACACCAAACGATTCAATTTCCATACTACCAAAAGTCTTGGTTTCCCCCATATGGAAATAAAATTTTTGATCTAATGGAACTTCCCCAATCAATCCTTCCATTGCTTTCCACGTTTTTTCGTTTGCGTAAATGGGCAGTTTATATTTTCTTGCTAGAATTCCTAGACCCTTAATATGATCACTATGCTCATGTGTTACCAAAATTCCATCTAATGTTTTTGGATCTATATCAATCTCAGCCATAAGTCGGTCCATTTGTTTTCCACTCAATCCAGCATCTACAAGTAACCTCTGATCTTCACTTTCTATATAAAAAGCATTTCCTGTACTACCACTTGCCAGAACACTAAATCCTAGTGTCATTTTTACTCTCCCCCAGTAGTTGCCTCAATTTCTTTTATAATGTTCGTCATTGAATTATCTACAAAAGTTCCTTCATCTGTAGAAATATATATTCCCTCTACCGCATTAACAAAAAACCTTTTTTCCTGGTTCACTGTTATGATCCAAGTTGGTGCAAAAACTTGAACCCCATTAGATAGAGGAACGAATGTATAATAACCAAGTTGAACGCTTGTTATCTCATCCCCAGAACTTAATTGACTTCGATCATATAATGTTTCTATTGCATTAATCGGCTTTACTAATTCCTGTTCCTCACTTTGTTCTTTAAATTCATGCATTAACGTTTGAGAATATTGTACAATTTCCCCATTATCATTAACTAATAATAACAGTAATCCGCTTTGATTATAGTTAATCGTCCTACCTTTATATTGTTGAAAAAAAAGAATCGCTTTTTTCTCTTGATTATAGTCCCAGTATTCATATTCGTTGCCATAAAGAACATTATCTCGAACAATTTGAATCAAATCTTCTGGCGTGAAATTTTCTATAAGTTTGATAGGCTTACGGAATGTAGAAAGGACCAAATCTTCATTTACAATACTAATTTCCTGATTGGACAGTTCTGCTTTCATACGTTCACGGTCTTCTGCTGTGTACTTATATCTTTTTGAAGAAATGTAAGCTTCTTTTTCATACTCTGCCGGAATGTTAGATACCATAATTTCATCTGCTGCCAGTTGATCCTGAAAAGTTGTCTCTGCAATAATTTCTAATTCTGTTTGATTTCTTTTTTCCATAAATTGCAGAAGTAAAAATATATCTAAGATTAGGAAGCAAATAATAAATAGTGTTTTAATTTGTCCCCACTGCATTACCGCTTCCTCCTTGCATTTGGATACTGTCGCTAACAAAGGTCAATCTTTGCCATGTCCCATCGTAATTAATAAACCACGATGGTTCTAGAGAAACAATATAAGAAAAGTCAGCTCTCTGCTGCATAAAATAACCTATGGCGATATCATAGATCAATTCAGTTGAATAACGTTCCTGGTTCTGCTCCAGATATTCGATCACACTTTGACCTGATCGTAAGGTTGTTGTTTCACTACTTTCGAAAGTAGTTGCCAATTCAATCATCGGTCGTCTATATTGATAGATTTCTCTGTCTCTCCATGTTTGTTCAATAACGGCTAAATTGTCGTAGTCAAAAACAGGGTATTCTTTTACAAATAAACGATAATTGATTGTATTTGTTGATTCATCTATTGAAAATAGTTTATATTCGTCGGTCCATCCCGCATGATCATTCATAAAATCGATACTTTGAGTAATTAAATCTTCTTTGTTTAATTCTCTGAAATCTGATGTAGGGGGATTAATAAACTCAATATATCGATCATTTTGGGAAACTTCCATACCTCTTGTGCCATCTGTATAATACATTTCTCCATCTGATGATAGACTTTGACGAACTAGTTTGGGATCACTAAACAATACATTTACTAAAGGTTGCACATCCAGCCTATTTGTTGAGTATGTATATTTAGTTAAATCCACTTCTCCATTTGGAAGGTAGATAGGAAAACCTTTCCTGGTTTCGAACAACATGAAATCCATATTGTTCATGGACGCAGAGATGAAGTCATTGATGACATCCATGACATTTGCATTTAAAATTTGGGCTCTTAAACGATTATTACCTGTTTCAGGAACAAAAGAAATATAAATATTCTTTTGATAATCCCCAATGGAAAAAACAATACGGGAAAAAGATCCATTCTTTGGAATATCTCTTCTGTTTTCGACTACAAAAAGGGATTCTATCATGCTATAAGGAATTTCTTCTGGTAAAACAAGCTCCAATCGATCAGCTTGTAACACAATCTCTCTATCGGAAAGAACTGTCCAATTTGTCAATGTCCACTCACTCATCTTTTTATAAAATCCTAATTGATCGGAAGCAGATAAGAGAGAAGAGTGTTGATTATTTTGATGTAAAACAACCTTTAGTGGGCTCAAAACATTTTTAAACGCTAATTCTTTCCCGTCAAGCTTCGTTTCATGAACATATTGGGTACCATCATCAAGCCAATCATATTCAGGTTGGTAATTCCATAACACTAAAGTAAGCAGCAAACTCATAAATATTAAAAAGGTCAATAACACTGTCTTAATATTCTCCCATGTTCTCATTGCTGCTTTCCTCGCTTCCATTTGCTTACTGGAAGGGTAAAAATAATAGTAGTCCCTTGTCCCTCTTTACTAGTTGCCCAAATATGGCCATGGTGGGCATCAATCATTTCTTTTGCAATAGCAAGTCCTAAACCTGTACCTCCCAAATTCCTTGATCTCGCTTTGTCTACTCGATAAAAGCGTTCAAAGATTTTGGACACTTTCCCTTTAGGGATTCCTACTCCTTCATCAGTGACACTTATGGTAATTTCTTCCATATCGTTATGAGTTTTAATAACAATTGTTCCACCTTCAGGAGAATATTTGATAGCATTGGATAAAATATTATCAAATACTTGAGTAATTTTATCCGGGTCCATTTCTACATAAATGGGCTCATCCTCAATTTCCCTTTTAAAAACAATATGCTCATGCTTTTGAATTTCAAATCGATCAATGATGGAATGAATAAAAGGAACCATATTAACCCTTTGCTTTGTAAAACGATGCTCTTTATTATCCATTTTTGATAACTGTAGAAGGTCATTGACCAAGCGAATCATCCGTTCCGTTTCATTTTGAGTTACTTTAAGAAAACGCGGCGCAATCTCTTGATCCTGCCATGCACCATCCGTTAATGCCTCCAAATAACTCTTCATAGTTGTTAGTGGAGTTCTTAACTCATGACTTACGTTGGCGACGAATTCTCTTCTCTCCTGTTCTACCTTTTCCTGTTCAGTAACATCACTTAGAACAGTGATAAAGCCATCAACAGTTTCATTTTCATCCAAAACAATAGAAAAGCTTGACCGCAAAATTAAATCTTGATTTTCGTCACTAAAATCAATAAGAATAACTCCCTCCTTATGAAGTTGACCAATATCCTTAATTCGTTCTGTAAGATCTAAAACATCAATTATATTTTTGCCCTTTACTTCTTCAAAATCATATCCTATTAATCGTGAGGCGGGCTCATTCATTAAAATAACATTTCCTTTTCGGTCAGTAGCAATAACCCCATCCGTCATGTTAGATAAAACTGAACTAAGTTTCTGTCGTTCTCCTTCTGTGGTTGCTTGCGCTCGCCTTAATTGATCATTAAGATCATTTACAGAAACAGCTAGCTGACCAATTTCATCATTTCCATAAACTTTAACCTTTTTCGTGAAATCACCCTTTGCCATTAATTGTGATTGTTTTCGCATTTCTGCTATAGGCTTGGTGATTGTACGTGCTACCAATACACCTACCAATGCGGAAATGGTTATCGCTAAAATTGTTCCATTTGCAAAAATTTGATTAATTTGATCCAGTTGATCATAAATACCCTCAAGAGTTGCCTCTAAATAAATGGCACCTATGATTTCTTGATTACGATAAATAGGGATACTCATGACTAAGGTTCGATCCCCACGCTCTCTTTCGAGCATGATTCTCACATCTTCACTTCCTAGAAGCAAAGTGCGTTTGATTCGATATTCCGTTATACGTTTCCCAATCAAATTTTGGTCTAATTGATTCGTCGTCCCAATAATACGACTTTTATTATCAATAACTTGAAGTTCTGCTATATCATTGGAATCAAAATCAAACAGGATGTTTTGTACATCCTGTTGTAAAGTGGGTCCTTCCTCTGTCCGTTCGGCTGTCATGGCTTGTTCGAGATTATAACTAAGCAATTCCAACCTTTCGTTTATAGAGTTTTGGAAATTTATCATTAGGTTTTCCTCAAGCTGCTGGGCAAAGTAAACTCCAATTACTTGTATAGCCAACAAGAGTAGTAATATATAGATAATGATAAATTTTAGTCTTATTGACTGAAAAAAACCTACTTTATTCATGTTCTCTACTCCTGATCCGGATTTCTTAGGTAATATCCAACTCCTCTTCTGGTGACGATCCAGAGAGGGTTACTTGGATTCTCCTCAATCTTTTCTCTAAGTCTTCGTACAGTGACATCAACAGTCCTTACATCACCAAAATAATCATAACCCCAAACTGTCTGAAGTAAATGTTCCCTGGTCATAACCTGTCCAATATGCTTTGCTAAATAATGCAACAACTCAAATTCACGATGAGTGAGGTCTATTTCGGTACCACCTCTCGTTACTGAATAGGCATCAGGATATATCACAAGCTTTCCAATTCTAATTTCATTTTGATTTACCCTATTGGTTTGTGGTGCTACCTGATGTCTTCTTAAATTAGCTTTAACACGTGCAATTAATTCTCGATTGCTAAAGGGCTTTGTTACATAATCATCCGCTCCGAGTTCTAGCCCTAGTACTTTATCAATTTCTGAATCTTTAGCTGTTAACATGATAATCGGCATTGTGTATCTCTTTCTAATTTCACGGCACACTTCCATACCGTCCCTTTTCGGTAACATGATATCCAACAAAATTAAATCTGGTTTTATTGAAAAAGCCATCTCTACAGCTTCATCTCCATCATAAGCACAGAGTACTTCGTATCCTTCTCGTTCTAGATTGAATTTTAAAATATCGGCAATGGGTTGTTCGTCATCCACAACAAGTATTATTTGACTCAAGACCTCTTCTCCCTTCCAAACTACATTATTTCCTATTTTATCGTATTCTTCCCTACTTGTCTTTCCTATTGAAAAGAACTATTATCTTTCAGCCAATAATGAGAAAAGCTCGCTAACGATTCATCGTCAACGAGCTTTGTTATTATCTACTTGTGTAGTTCAGTGGATTTACATTCGATCCGTTTTTAAGAACCTCGAAATGTAGGTGAACACCTGTTGATCTTCCTGTTGTTCCCATGACACCAATGGAAGCTCCTCTTGGTACAGTTTGTCCCACATTCACATTAATTCGACTTAAATGAGCATAGACAGTTCTAAAGCCATTGTTATGATTGATCACTACTTTATTTCCATAAGTTCCATCCCAACCTGCATATGACACTGTTCCATTGTCCGCTGCTCTAATTGTACGGTCACTTACGCCTGATATATCAATTCCTTTATGATAGGATCCCCATCTTGCTCCCATAGGACTTGTAATTCTTCCTCCTACTGTTGGCCAAGAGAAATTCCCTGTTCCTCGAGATGGAGAAACTTTGGTCCCTTTTAATACTATTTTTTCCGTAGGATTAGAAATAATTTTTTCTTCTATCATTTCTTTTTCTACTACCTGTCCGTTTTCTTTCTTTAAAGAATAAAAGACTTCTTTTTTACCGTTACCGCCTACTTGCTGTATTCTAGTTTGTCCTTTATATAGATCCGAAGTTTCTTTAACTATAGTTTCATATGGAATGTTTACGGTTTCTTTTATCTTTTCCTCCGTAACCACATTAACATATGAATCATATCCTGTTACATTTACCTTTGCTCCAATTTGTAAAATAGATTCTTCGGTAATTCCAGGATTTAAATCTTCTAAGGTTTTCACCGAAAGATCGTATTTCTCTGCAATTTGACCTAAGACTTCTCCAGACTGAATCGTATGCACCTTATCGGTTAAGGTTCCTTTCAAAAGAAGTTTAACTGCCTGTTCAACGGTTAATATATCACTAGGAACAACTTTCTCTTCTGACAGTGAAACTTTTTTTGAAAACGATACGTCTAATGTACTAGAATCAACAACGGAAAGAGTGTCAGAGGATAATTGAGAAATATTAAATTGACTTACAACGTTATCTGGAACATATTTCTCTAGTATTTTTTTTAATGCGCTTTCTACATCTTCCTTAGTTGCTAAATATCCAACTAGTTCTCCGCCTACCTCTAACTTTACAGCATTAGCTTGAACGGACATTTGACTTTCTAAAGCAGTCAAAACAGATCGGTTGTTGTATGTTGGACGAAATACAGTTTCAGGTATATATGAAATTTCTTGACCTACAACCAATTGCAGGTTATCAAAATCATCAGAGGATTCATCAATTTGATCCTCTACGTATTTTTTTACAACACTCTTTTGATCAACCGTTCCTACATATTTTCCATCTAAATACACATGATAAACTGTTGGTAGATTACTATCAATAGAATCAGCATAAACGACAGAGCCAATAGTTATACCCATGCCAACACAAGTTGTAATCACTACTTTTTTAAACATTGATTGTTTTTGTTGTACCTTATAATTCCCCAAAGGCTGAGTTCCAATATTCTTCCCCACGTTTTAGTTCCTCCTACCGCCAATCCATCATT
Source organism: Bacillaceae bacterium S4-13-56 (assembly GCA_040191315.1). NCBI lineage: Bacteria > Bacillati > Bacillota > Bacilli > Caryophanales > Bacillaceae > Bacillaceae bacterium S4-13-56. The sequence goes on from JAWJLM010000014.1 coordinate 23,873, forward strand.
TCCGTATTCTGCTGATGAAAATGATGCTTTTGTACTTTTTCTACTATCCTAATCTACCACAATATCATATAGAATGGGAATAGAAACCCCATTTATGTAACAAACTTGTATTATAATTACCAAATTTTATATTCTTATCTATGAATTTTGGTATAGAAAGTGTAATATTTCACTTTTTGGATAGTGAATATGTACCTATTTTTCAAATGTGTTACAAACATTTGTATATAGGAAACTAGATTATGTTCTAGAAAATCACTGAATTTTCCTATATATAGGTAAAAAGCGTGAGAATTTACCCACGCTTTCAAGATAAATAAATGATTTTAATCTGCATAGACATTTCGAAGGATATTTGTCTGAGATCTATCAGGACCCACTGAAAAAATAGAAAGTGGAATTTCTGTTAACTGGGACACCCTTTCAATGTAGTGACGAGCATTTTCCGGAAGGTCACTAAGAGATTTGGCACCTGTAATATCTTCCGTCCACCCTGGCATTTCTTCATAAATAGGCTTACACTCAGCTAATACCTTTAAACTTGCTGGAAATTCCTCTATTATTTCACCTCTATAACGATAGGAGACACAAATTTTGAGCTTTTCTATCCCTGTTAAAACATCAATAGAATTAAGAGAAAGATCGGTCAGACCACTCACTCTTTTTGCATGTCTAACGACCACGCTATCAAACCACCCTATACGTCGAGGGCGTCCAGTTGTTGTTCCATATTCACGGCCAACTTCTCTAATTTGATCTCCAATTTCATTGTTCAATTCGGTAGGGAATGGGCCATCTCCTACCCTAGTTGTATAGGCTTTAGACACCCCAACTGCGTGCTTAATTTTTGAAGGGCCAACACCAGAACCGATGGTTACTCCACCCGCAATCGGATTTGAAGAAGTAACATAAGGATAAGTACCTTGGTCAATATCAAGCATTACCCCCTGTGCTCCTTCAAATAATACTCTTCGTCCCTCGTCTAACGCTCTATTGAGAACAACTGAAGTATCGCATACATAATCCTTAAACTGCTGCCCATACTCATAATATTGCTCAAAAATATCATCTATACTTAATGGTTCTGAATCGTAAAGTTTTTCGAAAACACGATTTTTTTCTGCTAAATTATTTTGAAGTTTTTCTTTAAAGACATCTTTATCTAATAAATCAGCGATTCTTATTCCAATTCGCGCAGCTTTATCCATATAGGCTGGCCCAATTCCTTTTTTGGTTGTGCCTATTTTGTTAACTCCCTTTTGTTCTTCTTGTAATTCATCTAATTTTAAATGGTATGGCAAAATGACATGAGCTCTATTACTAATTCGCAAATGGTCGGTTGTAACGTCTTTTTCATGAAGGTAAGCTAATTCCTCAACTAATGCTTTCGGATCGACCACCATTCCATTTCCTAATACACAAAGCTTCTCGGGGTAAAAAACACCTGAAGGGATTAAATGGAGTTTGTATGTAATACCATTAAATTTGATGGTATGACCAGCATTATTTCCTCCTTGATAACGAGCAACTACTTCAGCATCCTTGGATAAAAAGTCGGTGATTTTCCCTTTTCCCTCATCACCCCATTGAGTTCCAACTACCACTACTGATGACATTCTAGGCACCTCCATGAAATTTTGTTTTCTAAGTCCAAGGATATTTTATCAGTGTAATGAGTTAAAGTCAATAAAACACGAACAATATTCTTATATTAGTTAATAACGTTCGTATAAATGCTAATATCCAAATTATAAAAACTCCCCTAGGTCAATCCTAGGGGAGTTATGCGCCAGGTGGAATATCACTTTCTTGATATCGATGATCTAAATCCACAAATTTATTGTATTCTTTTACAAATGCCAACTCGACGGTTCCAACAGGGCCGTTCCGTTGCTTAGCAAGTATAATTTCTATAATATTTTGTTTCTCAGATTCTTTATCATAATAGTCATCGCGGTAAAGGAATCCAACGATATCAGCATCCTGCTCTATACTTCCTGATTCACGAATATCTGACATCATAGGACGCTTATCCTGTCTTGATTCAACGCCACGAGACAACTGTGATAAGGCAATAAGTGGTACATTTAATTCACGTGCTAACCCTTTTAAGGAACGAGAGATTTCAGATACCTCTTGTTGACGATTTTCGCGGGAACTCCCGCTTCCTTGTATCAATTGTAAATAGTCTATTAAAATCATTCCAAGTCCGTGCTCTTGTTTTAAACGACGACATTTGGATCGAATTTCATTTACTCTTATACCCGGAGTATCATCTATATAAATCCCCGCATTGGATAAGCTCCCCATTGCCATGGTTAGCTTACTCCAATCCTCCGACTCAAGACTACCAGTACGTAGTCTTTGAGAATCTATATTTCCTTCTGCACAGAGCATACGCATAACTAGCTGCTCAGCACCCATTTCTAGACTGAAAATAGCCACATTCTCATTCCCATGAATAGCCACATTTTGAGCAATATTTAACGCAAAGGCTGTTTTCCCAACGGAAGGACGGGCAGCAATAATAATTAAATCATTAGGCTGGAAGCCAGAGGTGATTCTATCCAAATCTCTGAATCCTGTAGGAACACCCGTTACATCTGCTTTTCTGTGATGAAGCTTTTCAATATTATCATAGACTTCTATAAGAACATCTTTAATATTTTTGAAGCTTCCAGCGTTCTTACGTTGAGAAACCTCTAGTATTGTTTTTTCCGCATCATTTAATACGGTGTCCACTGCTTCCTCTTCGGAAAATCCATCTGTAACAATCTTTGTTGCGGTTCTTATAAGTCTACGAAGAATAGATTTTTCTTCTACAATTTTTGCGTAATATTCCACATTAGCTGCTGTTGGAACAGCATTCGCAATATCACTTAAATAGGATACTCCTCCTACGTCATCTAATTGCCTTGATGTAGCCAACGCGCTTGTTACTGTTACTAGATCGATGGGCTCTCCTCTATCAGACAAGGTAAGCATTGTCTGAAATATAGCCCGATGACTAGCACGATAAAAATCTTCAGGAAGCAACAATTCAGATGCAGTCGCCATGGCTTGCGGTTCTAAAAACACCGCACCGAGAACCGCTTGTTCTGCTTCAAGATTATGAGGCGGAGTACGGTCAGCAGTTAGTTGTTGATTCAATGAAACGGCCTCCTTTTATATTGTGAAGACTGCTTATTCTTCCACAACATGAACTTTAATCGTTCCCGTTACATCAGGATGCAACTTTACTGGTACATTTGTGTATCCCAATGCTCGAATTGGATCATTTAGTTCAATCTTTCTTTTATCTAAAGTAATACCGTGTTTCTTCTTCATAACATCTGCAATTTGTTTACTGGTAATAGAGCCAAATAAACGACCCCCTTCACCTGCTTTTGCTTGGAGTTCTACCGTTAAAGCCTCAATTTGTTTAGCAAGCTTTTGCGCTTCTTCCTTTTCTTCCTCTGCTTCTCGTTCTTTAGCATTCTTTTTGGCTTCTAAAGCTTTAAGATTTGCAGGGGTTGCCGCAATAGCTAGATTATTTTTTAAAAGATAGTTATGAGCATAGCCTTCTGCTACATTTTTTACTTCGCCTTTTTTTCCTTTTCCTTTTACATCCTTCGTAAAAATAACCTTCATGTTATTCATTTCCCCCTTCAAAGTATTCATCTATGATTTCTTTTAGTTGTTCTTCCACTTCTTCTATAGTTGTATCATCTACTTGGGTTGCCGCGTTTGTTAAATGTCCTCCGCCATCCATTTTTTCCATAATAATTTGGACATTGACGTCACCTAACGAACGGGCACTAACCCCTATTCTCCTATCTTTTCGTTCCGAAATGACAAAGGAAGCAACTACTCCACTCATCGTTAGCAATGTATCAGCGGCTTGAGCAATAACTACTGGGCCAAATGGTTCCCCTTCCTTTGCTTTCGTTATGGCAACACCATTACGATAAATAGAAGCATTTTCTATTAAGCGACTTCTTTTAATATACATGTCGAGATCCTCTTTCATAAACTTCTGAACAAGGATTGTATCCGCACCAAGAGAACGCAGATAGGAAGCTGCATCAAAAGTTCGAGAGCCCGTTCTTAATGTAAAACTCTTTGTATCAACAATTATACCTGATAATAAAGCTGTCGATTCTAACATACTGATCTTAATCTTTTTCGGCTGGTACTCTATGAGTTCTGTTACAAGTTCACAAGTCGATGAGGCATATGGTTCCATATAAACTAGCGTTGGATCCTTAATGAATTCTTCTGCTCTCCGGTGATGGTCTATAACAACTACATGATCAGTCTTATTCAACAACTTTTCCTCAATAACAAGTGATGGTTTATGAGTATCCACAACAACCAATAAAGTTTGTTTTGTTACTTGCTCTAAAGCAATATTATTCGAGATAAAACATGACCACAGCTCTTCATGATTTTGAATCTCATCAACCAGACGTTGTGCACCTGTGTCCAATTCTTCTTCATCAAGAACTACATAACCTTGAATGTCATTCGCTTGAGCTATTTTAAGAATTCCTATGGCAGCACCAATTGCATCCATGTCCGGATATTTATGACCCATAATAAGGACTTGATCACTTTCTTCAATTAATTCCTTTAACGCATGAGAGATAACACGAGCACGCACCCGTGTTCGTTTTTCCATCGGATTTGTTTTCCCTCCGTAAAAACGCACCTTTCCTTGATCATCTTTAATTGTAACTTGGTCTCCTCCTCGCCCGAGGGCAAGGTCTAAGCTGGATTGTGCCATTTCACCCAATTCTGGTAATGTCAGTTCACCAGACCCTATACCTATACTTAGGGTTAAAGGTACATTTTTATCTGAAATAAGCTCTCGGACTTCATCTAAGATTTCAAATTTAGTTTTTTCTAGTTGCTCCAATATACTTTTATTCAATACTCCAAAAAAACGATCTTGGGAAGTCCTTTTTAAATAAATCCCAAACTCATTGGACCACTGATTCAAGATGGTTGTCACTTGTGAGTTCAATCGGCTCTTCGCTGTATCATCCATGGCCTGCGTTATTTCCTCATAATTATCTAAGAAAATAATAGCTAACACCGTTCGTTCTTCTTGATAAAGATTTTGAATTTCTATTTGCTTTGTTCGATCAAAAAAGTACAGAAGTCGCTCTTCCCGTTTGATATACGTCTGAAAACGGTATCCATCTATAGTAAGCCATATCTCAGGCTTTTCCTCTTTTATTTTAGGAATTAAATCCCGTGATAATTGCTGTAGGGACTTTCCAACGACATTTTCATCCTCATTTATAAATTGATTCATATACGGATTTGCCCATTCGATAGTGAAATTCTCACTAAATAAAACAATCCCAATAGGCATTTCAAGTAACGCTTCTTCTCCCACTTTCTTTACTCGGTAAGATAGCGTACTAATATATTCTTCTGTTTCAGTTATTTTCAGTTTTTCATAACGAATGGAATAAATGACCGATGCTATAAATAATAAAATCATGATCAAACCAATTATCCATTGAAAGTAGGTAATTATCCCAATCGAAAGTAATGATAAGGAATAGATGACCCAAAGATGACCACTCATTTTGGGTTTTGTAAAAGTTTTTGGCATGAACGTCAGCTCCTAAACCATATTCCTAACTATTTTGGCCCGTTCTTTTTAATCCGATTTCTTAAAGAAAACCCTAAATCAATTATACCTAATATTCGAATGATATAAAGAAACACAAACGATAGTAAAATGGATAATATGACCAGGAGAGCTGGTACAGCCTTAGGCCACTCTTTTACATAGGATACATAAAACAAAAAGGAAAAACCCTGTAAAATTAACAGCATACCTAACAAATAATAAAGATTTAAGCCAATTTGATTTAATAGTGAACTTGTATCTGGATTTAGCCACATAAGGAGTAATCCGGCTAAATAATACCATATAACAGATACTGGTAGTTTGAATTCTCTAAAGGGCGGAAAAGAATAGGCTTTCCTATCCAATCGATTCATCATTTTTTGTGATACCCACTGAGTAATAAAAGCATGCAGTAGACTCACCATGACCAACAAGGAAGGAATTAAGTATCTGAAACCTAGAAGTTGTTCTTGAATACCTTCCATTTCTTGCTTGACCTCTTCATTGACCAATGGACCCATAACCTCATAAGTTGTTTCAAAAGAAGTTTCCAGTATTTCATTCATTTCTTCTATCAGATTGATTTCGAAAAGCATCTGAATGATACCTAAGACGATAATAAAACCAAAAAGGAAACCTACTGTACTAATAAGTAAACGTTCATAGGCTGTTTTTTTATAATAAAAAGATAATCCTAAAGTTAATCCACCTATACTTGCTAATACAGTCAATGGAACCGAAAATATAGTTCCAAAAATAGCTGACAATAATAGAGCAGATGATATAAAAGGAATGGATGGTTTTGGTCCATATTTTGCAACAAACCAAACAACGGGAACAGGTAATACAAAAAAAGTAACCATATCTAAGATCGGTATATAAAGTGAGATCAAGAGAAGGACTGTATATATCGCTAGTAACATGGCACCATTTGCTATTATATTGGATGACTTCATTTACTCACCTCTATAAAAGTGTCACCTTATATAATACCACTTTCTTAACCGTTCTCCCACTTTTTCAATGAATTTTAAAAAATATGGAAACAGTGGTTAATATACAAGGGTTAGTACAAATAATGGAAAAAGCACAGCAAAGATATATTCTTCACTGTGCTTATCTAAAGTTATTTCTTATTCACTAACAAACGGAAGCAATGCCATTGTTCTAGCACGCTTGATTGCTATTGTAAGTTTTCGTTGATACTTAGCGGAAGTACCAGTTACACGACGAGGAAGAATTTTTCCACGCTCAGAAATGAAACGTTTCAGTAGATCTACATCTTTATAGTCAATATGTGTAATTCCATTCGCAGTAAAATAACAAACTTTACGACGCTTTGCACGACCACGACGAGCCATTTATAAAACCTCCTTTGCTTAATTACTCAATTATTATCGAACTAAAGCTTTTTAACTATAGAGCTTTAGAATGGTAGGTCATCATCTGATATATCAATAGGTTGCCCATTATCCGCAAATGGGTCATCATTCCTTGGTGAATTTTGTTCACGCGAAGGAGAGGAAGATTGATTTTGATTTTGATTTTGATTTTGATTTTGATTTTGATTTTGATTTTCATTGGATGGATAATCTGCTGATGAAGGCGTGCCACCACCCTGTGTGGATCCACCTTTGCTTTCAAGGAACTGTACAGAATCTGCCACTACTTCAGTGACAAATACTCTCTTCCCATCTTGTCCATCAAAACTTCTGCTTTGTAAGCGTCCATCTACACCAACAAGACTACCTTTTTTCATGTAGTTTGCTAGGTTCTCAGCAGGACGTCTCCAAACAACACAGTTAATAAAATCTGCATCACGACTTCCTTGTTGATTAGAAAAAGGACGATTTACAGCAATAGTAAAATTGGCAACGGCCACTCCATTTGATAGGAATAGGTGAACATTTGATGTGTGAGAATCCCACATATCTCCTGTCTTTCCCCTCCTTAGTACCGTGCGTGCGATTTTCACCGCACACGGCACGCCATCGATACAAATTCCACTGTTTAACCAGTTTCAGCTTAGAGATTATCACCCTCTAAGTGACATTTACAGTACAATACACTAATTAACCTGTTCCGCCTGCTTATTGAGTTTTGCTCTGTATCTCTCGATATTTTTATTAATCTTTGTGTCTAGATGTGCTTCCATGCCATGTAGTATTGAATGGCATCTGTTATGCATACTAGCCAGATTTTTGACTTTGTTAATCTTATCGAGAGGGAGATTAGGTAAACGTGATGTGTATGCAAGTCGAAAGTGTAAAATATCGAGCTCCCATATTTTACACTTTCCTAGATCTCTGTTCCAAGCATACTCCCTGTTCATGTAGTATTCGAAGTTGTACTTCCTCTTCTTAATATTTTTCGATTTCGAATTAGCTTTTGCCAATCTAAATAAATCGGTATTATTATCGTAAAGAGGTGGTCTCGCAAGAGGCAACCTTTTAATTGATTGAATTCTATAGAGCTTGCGTCCTTCAGCCGTATACGGTGTCATTTTCTGCTTGAAGTTCTCGGGGTTAACAGAGGGAGTGTGTGAAAATTTACAAATCCCCACCCATTGTCCATCGACTTCAATCGCATGAGTTTTAGCCGTATAACCTTCATGTCTGGCTAGTCTGTTACTTAGCTCGTTGAACTTTTTCAACGCTGAACTATTCTTGCCATTATTTTGGTTCCTGGAAAAGGATTTCCACGTATAGTGACATGACTTAAAAACGATATTGTCAAAATCTTAGTCCAAACTGCTATTTTGTAGTACTCAACTAGGCCCACTATTTTGGAGTTAACCTTTGCGATTACAACTGCTTTTTGGTGATTATCGACAGTTTTCTTGAGACGTTTAATGTCTAGAATAATTTCAGCAACTTTACTTCTGACCTTCTTCATATCAGGTAGAATTCTGGCATATGAATCATGTTTCTTTTCATTTCCTGTCCTACCAATATTGAGTCTCGGTCTAGCTAGTTCGATTTCGAAACCTAAGAATTTCATTCTACTTTCTTTCAGATTTGTGATAACTGTTTTTTCCTCGAAGAGTTCCAGTTTCAGTTTATTCTCAAAGTACCTTCTCAGGTGTTTAAGAACCACTTCTGATCGTTCTCTATTTTTACAGAAGATGACCCAATCATCCGCATATCTGACAAGAAAAACAGGTTGTCTACCTAATTGCCTATATTTTCTTCGGGTATTTTTAACATTGGCGAAATTTTCCGCAAAGTATGGGTTTTCGTACATTGACGAAACCATCCAGTCAAAGTCATTCAAGTAGACGTTTGCGAGTATGGGACTGATAATACTTCCCTGGGGAGTGCCTTCCGTAGTTTCATAAAACTTGAAGTCCTCCATTATTCCTGCTTTGAGTATTTTTCCTAATTATCATAAGAACTCTTTTATCAATAATTCCTATGCTGTGGAGTTTTCTCATCAGGATTGCATGGTTAATATTATCAAAATACCCTTTACTATCTCCCTCAATAACGTATTGGTATCTAACCTTGTTTATTAGAGAGGCGCACCTTGAGATAGCGTGATGTGTAGACCGGTAAGGTCTGAATCCATAGCTATGTTCATAAAATTTAGCCTCAACAATAGGTTCGATGACAATTTTGACACAATGTTGAATAATTCTATCCAACATTGTTGGGATACCAAGCGGTCAAACTTTTCCAGTGTTACCCTTCGGAATATAGGTTCTCCTCACTGGTCTAGGTGAATAGTTATCCATTGACCTTATGACAGTGTTGAAGAGCTTATCAACAGGCATTTGTAGAAAATGGTTAATGGTTTTCTTATCCATACCAGCTGTTAGGCTACCCTTATTAGACTTGATGTCATGGATAGCTGTAATTATAGTTTGTTTGTTGCGGATAAGTTCATATATGCCATTAAACGATTTTCCCAGCTTAGATTCTTCGTATAATAAATCTAAGGCTTGCTTAAGTTCAGATTCCGAACTAATTTGGCAATTAACCTTCATGGGTTACAAACACTTCCTTCCACCATCGAGAGGTAGGACCGGAGCATTTCCAATGAATTAGCGATTACTAGAAGCATCCGTCGATGCCTGTAGCGTTAACCAAATTGTGTAATTGTATTTGTAATGTCTTTGTACCAACTAGATCCCTTCGCCGACATTGGTTATACCAATGTCCCTTCCTCACGGATAGGGCGTACTAGGATTTCCCTAGCTCAGACTACTACGAATCTCCTGACTTCCTACCATGCATCATTGAGCTGAAACTCTCCTTATGGTAGGCTCTCTCACGTTCCCTAACAACTATCCCTCTTTTTGCTATTCCTTAGACTCTCACCCTATCCCGATAGCCTCTAACACAACCCTGAACCACAGCTACTTGTCATGTTTTCCATCCTGTTACAAGGAGTGGAGTAGTAACCTAAACACACAATAGGAAACCACTGACTATTTCTCGGAAGGCTTTCGCCCCCTGCTACGTTACGAGACTGCATGAGTTCCCACTTACGTTGGTAGTCATAGATTAGCTTTTAAGGAATCCCGCACCACTTTTGCCATATCCGTGGGACTTAGGCTACTTGGGTTACGGCTTCACCTAGCTTTACACCCTCTTATGTTTCAGCATAAGAACGCATATAGGAGTATTAGATTTCGTACTATAATAGAAGGTGAGCAATTTTGAGACCTTATTGGACGAGTTTAATCTTTCTATTATATTGGTTCTGTACGACTTCCGGATTTCACGGAAGAAATCATTGTTAGAGTTCTACAAAACCCCGTTATGGTATGGGGGTATTGCGCCGCTTTTCCCATCGTATCAATGGTTATGCGGAACGTGACGCACGTGTATAGCGCAATTCAGGGTCCCGGGTCAGTCTACCGACTAATACGACACGATTCAACATCTAAACCACCCCTTATCGATCTTCTTCACGTATAGCAATATGGCGAATAATATCTTCAGAATACTTCGCCAAACGGTCAAACTCATTTACCGCTTCACTTCCGCCTTGGAAATTAATAAGCATATAGATTCCATCACGGTATTTATTAATTTCGTAAGCTAAGCGACGTTTGCCCATTTCGGTCACTTTTTCGATCTCCGCGCCATTTGAAGTTAGGACGTTATTAAAACGTTCAACAAGCTCCTTTTGAGCTTCCTCTTCCATATTTGGGCGGACGATGTACATGATCTCATATTTTCTCATCCGTTTACACCTCCTTTTGGACTTAGCGGCTTCATGTTAAACATGAAGCAAGGAGTAACAATTCATTATTACTCACAATGAAGTATTATACCAAAACATTTACTAATATACAACCGGAAATGAGAAAAGCGCTATACTATACATTAAAACGAAAATGAATAACATCTCCGTCTTTCACCAAATAGTCTTTACCTTCTAAACGTACTTTGCCTTGTTCCCTAGCAACTCCCATTGTTCTTGCATGAATTAAATCATCATATGAAACAGTCTCAGCACGGATAAATCCTCTTTCAAAGTCAGAATGGATGATTCCAGCAGCTTGTGGTGCCTTCATTCCTTTTCTAAACGTCCATGCTCTAACCTCTGGTTCACCCGCTGTAAAATAAGTAGCCAACCCTAAGAGATGATAAGTAGCTCTAATTAGTTGGTCTAATCCCGATTCCTCAATACCGAGTTCTTCCAAAAACATTGCCCTTTCTTCTCCATCCAGTTCTGAAATCTCAGACTCGATTTTTGCACATATAACGATTACTTCAGCATCTTCTTTTGCTGCGTACTCTTTTACTTGTTGAACTAGCTCATTATTAGAAGCATCAGCTACCTCGTCTTCACTAACATTAGCAACGTACAAAACGGGTTTAATTGTAAGTAAATGAAGACCTTTTACAATTTTTAATTGGTCATCAGTAAACTCAATTGCTCTTGCGGGCTTTTCCGATTCAAAGCCATCTTTTAATTTTGATAAAACCTCATACTCAACGACGGCATCTTTATCCTTTTGTTTGGCTAATTTCGCTACTCGATCAAAACGTTTTGACACAGTTTCAAGGTCAGCTAGGATGAGCTCCAAATTAATAACTTCAATATCGGAAATCGGATCAACTTTTCCTGATACATGAGTTATATTATCATCTTGGAAGCAACGCACAACTTGACAAATCGCGTCAACCTGACGAATATGGGAGAGAAATTGATTCCCTAAGCCTTCTCCTTTGCTAGCACCCTTTACAATCCCAGCAATATCTGTAAATTCAAATGTTGTAGGAACTGTCTTTTTTGGTTTAACAAGTTCAGTCAGCTTGTCTAGTCTTTCATCTGGTACTTCTACAATCCCTACATTCGGATCAATTGTACAAAAAGGATAATTGGCAGATTCCGCACCTGCCTGTGTTATTGCGTTAAACAACGTTGATTTCCCTACATTCGGTAAACCAACGATACCTGCTGTTAATGCCATAAATCATTTCCACTCCTTAGAATTCCGTTCTCCTAGAACGTTTCACAGTCATACCAATTATAGAGATACCAATCGAAATTGACAAGCAAGGAAAAACAAAAAAGCATGCCCTGATTAAGGAACATACTCTCGTTTTCACATCTATAAAAACCTTTTTTCTACCTCTTTTTTTTGCTTATTTTTTCATTTCCGCTTTTTTTATATAAATTTTCGTGTCATAGTAGGTACTTCCCATTTTATTGTCCGAAACTTCAGCATTGGTCAGCAAATTGACTGCTCCACCAGATTTTAACCAATGTCCCTCATCAATGTTAATCCAGTTTCTTGCTTCAGTCTCCATAATTTTTGCTTGTGCATGGATTTTTCCCTTCTCATTCCCTACTTCTATCAGATCACCTGATTGAATATTTTCTTTTTCAGCGATATAGATGGGTATATCGGCCGTTGGTATTTTATCTTCATTTAGTAAAGGGAAATGTTGAGAATGATTGGATCGTAACGGATGAATAGACAAAAGGTGGTAAGGGAACTTCCTTTCATCCGTTATTTTTGTAAAATTACCTTTTGAAACAAGATGAGTACCAAATTCAAACTTTCCTGATTTAGTATCAAATTTTTTATTTTCCCATGGTATATCCTGTATAGGTAATCGCATTCTTTTTTCTTTTTGCAACTTGCTAAAAGTGATTCCTTTTTCTTGTAGTTGACCCAAACCAAGGTTTATCCACTCTTCTATAGTATAGTTGAAAGCTTCACCAAAACCGAGTCTGTTAGATAATTCAGTCCATACCCATAGATCAGATTTGACTTCTTCGGGGGGATCTATTAATTTTGGGCCCACATTAACATATCCGTGGTACATAGAAGAATAGTAAATATCGGTTTCTTCAAAAACTGTAGCAACTGGAAGTACATAATCTGCTAACTCTGCTGTTTCCGTTAACGTTTGTTCCAAAACTATGACGTGAGGTGTTTCCTGTAGAGTTTTTCTTGTTAAATTACTATCTGGAACCTGAGTTATAGGATTATGACGATTAATGAAAATGGTTTGAATCTTTGGATTATTGGATTCAATAACTTCTCTATTCCAAGTCATACGTTTAAAATATCTCGCTTCTTTTTTTACATGCTTTCCAACTAAATTATTTATATCAAAGCTTTGGCCAACAGCAAGATTTCCAAAGTTTACTCCTCCACCCCGGACCCCTATATTCCCACTTATAGCTCCTAAAGCATTAATTGCATGGATGGTTGATCCTCCATTTTTATATCTTTGCATACCTAGGCCTAGAAACATTGTAGTCGGTCCATTAACAAAAATTTTAGCAAGTTCGTAGATCGTTTCACGTGAAACATTCGTCTCTTCAATAATAGAATTCCATGAAAAATGCTCTATAAGAGCTTTCCATTCCAAATAACCTTTCGTGCGCTCCATTAGAAAGTTATTGTTTTCCCAACCTTGTTCTAATATTTCTTTAGAAATTGCAATGGCCAATAACCCATCCATGCCAGGCTCAATAGCTACGTAAAGATCGGCGCTTTTTTGAAGGCTTTGAGGCATTGGATCAATTATGATTAGCTTTTTCCCTTTTTTTAGTTCCTCTTTAATATTTTGATAGAGATGTAGATTGGTCCTTGCTACATTTCTTCCCCAAACCACAATGTTTTTACTATTAGTTATATCTTCAGGAGAGTGGGATTTTACATTACCAAAATCCTTTTTTTGTGCTTCAATTCCCGAACCCCAACACAGACTCCCCTCAAGCTCAGTAACTCCTCCAACAAAATTATAAAAACGCTCATCTATACTTTTAAGCAATCCATTATTAGCATAATCATGAGCATTTAAAATAGAAAGAGAACCATATTCATTTACATTCCTTTGTATGATTGCTGCTATTTCATCCAGTGCCTGTTCCCAAGAAATCCTTTGGAACTGACCGTTTATTTTTTTTAATGGGTACTTGAGTCTTCGTTCCGTATTAGCTTTTTGCTGAAGCGACCTCCCTCGCCCACAAATTTTCCCTTTTGTGATGGGATGGTCAGCATCACCGTCTATTTTAACAATTTCATTATTTTCCACCGTTACTACAAAACCACAATTATCCCAGCAATTTAAGGGACAAGATGTGTGGAACTGCTTAGTCATAATCTAGTCCCTACCTCTCTATTCTTCTGTACTAGTTTCTAATATTTTTTTTAGTTTACTTTCAAATCTTTTTCTCGGAATCAAGACACTGTGTCCGCATCCCACACATTTAATTCGAATATCCATCCCAATTCGAATGACTTCCCAACGATTTTCTCCACACGGATGAGGTTTTTTCATTTGAACAATATCATGAAGGTTATAATTTTTATCAACCATTAATTAGCCCTCCCTCTCTTCTGTGTTATTCTCTTGTTCTTCCTTTGGATGGTATAAGACGAGCCTTGGAAACGGTATCTCAATATTTCGTTCATCAAATCTTTCTTTAATTTCTTTGCGAATGATTCTAGCCATTTTCCAATGCTCCATAGGTGGAACTTCCGCTATAATTCTGAGCACTACTTCTGAAGCTCCCAAATTTTGTACACCTAGCAGCTCGGGTGGATTTATAAACTCCTGATATCGTTCAGGAAGTTCTTTTAATAATTCTTCTGTTTCTTGATAGGATCTATTTAAATCACCTTCATAAGCTATGCTAATGTCAACTACAGCCACACTATTGTGAATAGAAAAGTTTGTAACTTCTGTAATATTTCCATTAGGAATAATATGGAGTTCCCCTGTCCAACTTTTGATTTTAGTTGTCCGTATTCCAATTTCTTCAACAATACCTTCTTTATTTGAAACCCGGATAAAATCTCCTACTGAAAATTGATCCTCAAAAATAATAAAAAATCCGGTAATTATATCCCTCACTAAATTTTGCGCGCCAAACCCAATGGCTAACCCCGCTACTCCCGCACCAGCTAACAATGCGCCAACTTGAAAATCTAACGTTTCGAGTATCATGATAATGGCAGCAAAATAAACAGTATAAGTTAAGGCGTTGGCGAGAAGCTTAGTTAGTGTTGCTTCCCTTCTCTGAGACATTTGAAATGGGCCTCTTTTTTGTTGATTAAAAACTCTTAGGATTAACGATTTACCGATTCTGCTAACAATGAACGCTAATATAATAATAAATAATATTCGAATGGATCGTTCTCCAAATTGCATCCACAAATCCGGATCCTTCAATTGTTCTAGGAATTGATTCCATTGTTCTGATAAGACTTCCACAAAAGAGCCTCCTAATTAGCTATAATTACTCATTTTAGCAGGTTTTTAATCCAAATGGTATCGATTTAATATTGGATACAGTAGAAGTGAACTTAGTACATATAAATTTAAGAGACCATAAAGTGGATACAGAACTTCAATCAAAGTGGAAAAACCAAAACTAGTTAAAGGAATCATGATCGTAATAATAATGAATGATAACAACCATAAAGGACTATGAACATATTCTCTAAATCGTGTTACTAATCCTAATACTCCAGAGACAGCTGTCGTAAATATGGCGATCCAAAGTAAAAAGGACATAACAATAAACATTTCATAGGGGAAATGGTTTAAGATAGCAAAAAGAGGAATTTCATAGAGAAAAATATCTTCTGAGATTTGTATAAGGCTTGTATTATAAACATATGAAATAACCCCTAATATTACACCGCTTCCGATACTGGCAAACCATATTTCTTTTTTATTATTAATTTGATTCCCTATCGCCCCCATAACAGCTATTAATGGTAGGATATTTAAAGCTGTAAATGGAAAAGCAGCTATCCAATTAAACTGTTCATCCATAATTGGCTTCAATGATAAATTCTCTTGAACTATGAATGAAAATAACACATATAGTAGACCAGTTATTAAGAAAGGCAGAATAATTGTATTTAGGGAAAGAACTCCTTTTATATCACTGGTAAATATTAAAACAAGAGGAAGGGCAATCATAGCAATTCCAACCCAATATGAGAAGTTAAAAGCTTGCCAAGTAGCTCCACTTCCAGCTAGCATAACTACAGTTGTCGTAAACAAATATAAAATAATCATCCCATCATAAATGGATGTTAGGTTTTTTCCAACTATCTCCCTTAAGACTGGGACGTAATGAGTAGATTTTTTTTGGTAACTAATTGATAAAATGACATAACAACATATACTGAACAAAAGAGCAAACAAAAATATAGCAAGTCCACTTCCATGGCCAAAAAATTGCCATAGTTCCCTTCCAGATGCATACCCCGCTCCTATCATCGTACCCACAATTAAAAACATCCATTTAAAACCTGATCTCACGAAATCGACTCCCCATCTATGTATAATTCTTATAATCTTTTCCTATACTTATACCAATATGTATTTGGAGGAAAAGCTATGAATCTTCAATCACGCTTTTTTAAAAAAAATCAAGAATTCAGGGTTTCGCATAAAGAAAAACTTGCAAGTTACACCATATGTGAGACCCTTCATCACTTTTTAAAGGAATCTTCACCACCGTATGTTTTTATATGTATTGGAACAGATCGCTCAACTGGGGATTCTCTCGGACCATTAGTTGGCACATTTTTAAAGGATAAACATCTAAAAAACACAAAGGTATATGGGACTTTAGATAATCCAATTCACGCCATGAATTTAGTAGACACATTAGCTAACATTAAAGAAATACATCCTAATTCTCCATTTGTTGCTATTGATGCATGTTTAGGAAAATCAAATTCTATCGGGGATATTATTACAAAAAAAGGGCCAGTCATGCCTGGAGCTGCCGTGAAAAAAGATTTACCTGCAGTAGGAGACTATCAAATGACAGGGATTGTAAATGTAAGTGGTTATATGGAATATATGGTTTTACAAAGTACTCGACTATCTATCATAATGCAAATGGCAAAGATAATGTCAGATGGAATTTATATGTTTGATAGACAATCTACTATGCCAAGAAAAGAGGAAGCGCCCTTGACCATCGACGTAAGTCAGTAGGGCCCATGGGACAAGAATGCTAGAACTTCTCCACACAAAAAAAGCTTTCTTGTTGGAGGATAGGGGTAATGTAGGTGTGCCTTGCAATTTGATGGTTTTAGCATACGTTTCTTTTAGATTAAAAGAAACACGGTTTCCTAGGGCTCGCAGGATGCGAGTAAGTTCGATGTTACGACAACTGTTTTCGATGGGCCGAGTAATCGCAGGCCCAGGATGTCGCGTTTTTAACCGATCTCCTTCATCGATGTTGACTTATTGACTTCGAGATGAGTGAACCGACTCTAGTCGATAGGCTGCCCCTCGAAACAAGAAAAGCACTTGTTTCTGTGAAGTAGCTCTAAACAGCTTTCCTTACTCGGGAAAAACTTCGAAGATTACTCGATGAAGCTAGACAAATTTTCTTTCTTATCTTGTAAAAAAGAAGGTGTTTCATAGTTAAAAACTATCAAACACCTTCTCTTCACTATACTCTATGAAAACATCATGCTTATATATAAAATAAAACCTACTGTCCCTAAACTTGGCAATAGATTAGCCACTCTAATTTGAGTAATATTTAATAGATTTAGACCTATGGCGAAAATCAATAATCCTCCTGTAGCAGTCATTTCACTTATAAATAAATCTAAAAATTCTTGTGGAAGCCATTTTTCAATTTGTGTGGCAAAAAGCGCAATACTTCCTTCATACAATACAACAGGAATAACTGAAAATATAACACCAATCCCTAGCGTAGTAGTTAAAACTAAAGCCGTAAAACCGTCAATAATAGATTTAGTAATTAATATACTATGATCCCCTCTTAAACCACTATCAAGCGCTCCAATAACGGCCATAGCGCCAATTACAAAGATGAGAGAAGCAGTAATAAAACCCTTGGAAATGTTTGCACTTCCCCCTCCCTTAAACAATCCCTGCAATTTATCCCCTAATTGGTTAAGCTTTTTTTCTAAGTGAAGCCATTCCCCTACCATCGCACCCGTTAATAAACTCAATAAAACAATGACTATATTATTTGTTTGAAAACCCATTTGTAAGCCTATTAACATAACAGCTAAACTAATTCCACTCATGATTGTTTCTTTATATCTCTCTGGGATTTTTCTGAAAAACATACCAATGAAAACCCCGGCTATAATACAAATACCATTTATGATCGTACCGAATAATGCCATTTAATTTTACCCTAAATACCCTTTCCTTATTTCTTTCATTGCTTGAATAAACGAATCTACTTCCTCTTTCGTATTATAAGGACCTACACTTACTCTGATTGCACCAGTTTCAAGAGTACCTAACTTTTCATGGATCATAGGTGCACAATGCACACCTGCTCTAACAGCAATCCCATAATACTCATCAAGAATCATAGCTACTTCGTTTGAATCAATACTACCTAAGGTAAATGAGACTACCCCGAGTTGTCCCTGCTCATTAGAATTTTTATAAATTTGAATATCATCTATTTGGCTTAATTGATCTATAAAATGGTTAATTAAGAATGTTTCACGTGAAACAATTTCATCTAACCCTAAATGAATAACTTCCTCAAGTCCAGCTTTTAATCCAGCAATTCCCGGAGTATTTAACGTTCCACTTTCAAATTTTTCGGGCCACTGTTCCGGTTGAAAGGGACTTTCTGAAAAACTCCCTGTCCCTCCATGAAAAATTGGATTTAAATTTATATTTCCTTCCACTAGTAATACTCCAGTTCCTTGAGGTCCCATTAAGCCCTTATGTCCTGGAAATGCTAGCATATCAATATTCATATTTTTCATATGAATTGGTAATATGCCAGCCGTTTGCGATGCATCCACAAGGACTTTGATTCCAAATTCCTTAGCAATCTTTGAAATTTTTTCAATGGGAAGAATAGTTCCTGTAACATTAGAACCATGAGTAATGGTTATTAACTTTGTTCTCGGTGTTATCGCTTGCTCAAACTCCTCAAGAGAAAAGAAGCCTGGTCTTTCTTTTCCTATATAACTAATATTTATGTTGTTAATTCTTTTCAACTCTTCTAATGGTCTTCGAACAGAATTATGCTCAAAAGAAGAAGAAATAATATGGTCCCCTTCTTCTAAAGGAAAACCTTTAATAGCTTGATTTAAAGCCCCTGTTGCATTTTGAAAAAAAAGAACATGGTTTGGATCACTACAACCAAAAAAGTTTGCTATTAAACTTCTAGTTTCTTTTATGACAGAGGAAGCTCTCCTTGATAAGGCATGGCCTCCTCTTCCCGGATTTGCTCCATACTCTTGAATAGCTTCAAGAACAGCCTTGCTAACAGATGCTGGTTTAGGAAATGAAGATGCTGCTTGATCAAAGTAAATCATTTTTACGCCCCCTATTTTTATGAAAAAAAGCCTGGAACTTGGATGACCAAGAACCAGGTTATATTAAGTGAAGCTTCAATCAGCGGCCATTCCCCACTGATTGTTAACACCCAAAGGTATCACCTAAAGGACCTTGAACCAACCGTACATTTATGGGCAGCCAACCATGAAGGAAGCTTCACCAACAAGGATGAAATTTAATGTTTTGTTTTCATGGCTGTTTATCCCTCACCTGCTTTTCTCGTTTTACTTAAGATTTGAGGCAGTATTACTGTATTCATGTGGGATAAATCATAGGCTTATTTAGGGTTAAGCATTGTTAAAATTCTATTTAAATCATCTTCAGAAAAGAATTCAATTTCTATTTTTCCTTTTTTCTTTCCTTTTTGAATCGATACACCTGTACCAAAACGAGCCTTCAACTCGTTTTCTTGATTTTTAACAAAAATATCTTTTTCAGGTTTTTTATTTGTTTTTTTCGGAATAACATTTTCATTCGCTTGCTGGATTAAACGTTCTACTTGGCGCACATTTAAATGTTCTTTGCGAATCTTATCAACGATAAGAGGAAGCTTTTCTTTATTCTTCAATCCTAACAATGCTCTCCCATGGCCCATTGTTAGCTCACCACTATTGATATGAGCAATAATTTGGTTCGGTAATGATAATAGTCGAATTAAATTGGCTATATGAGATCGGCTTTTCCCTAACCTTTTGGCTAATTGTTCTTGAGTAACCTTGAGTTCCTCTATTAAAGTTGAATAAGCTTGAGCTTCTTCAATTGGATTTAGATCTTCCCTTTGGAGGTTTTCAAGTAATGCTAGTTCCATCATCTTTTCATCAGTTAAATCTTTGACCACAACCGGGACTGTCTCTAACCCTGCTTCTTTTGCTGCACGAAATCTTCTTTCACCAACAACGATCTCATAGCCTTTAATACTTTTTCGAACAATTAGTGGTTGCAGAATTCCATGTTGAATAATAGATTCTTTTAATTCTTCAATCGCGTCCGCTTCAAAAGTCTTTCTTGGCTGATATGGATTCGGGCGCAATTCCTTTACAGAAACCTCTTGCAAACCTTCTTCTTGAGTAGTATCTAGCTCTGGGAAAAATGCACCAATCCCCTTACCTAACCCTTTCGCCATGTGCAATCACTTCCTTCGCAAGATCTAAATATACTTCTGCACCGCGAGATTTCGGATCATACAAAATGATAGGCTGTCCGTGACTAGGAGCTTCCCCAAGTCGGACATTCCTTGGGATTACCGATTGATATACTTTATCTTGAAAGTATTTTTTCACCTCTTCAATCACTTGAATTCCTAAATTAGTACGTGCATCAAGCATTGTTAATAAAACTCCCTCTATCATTAAACTTTTGTTCAAATGTTTTTGAACGAGTCGAACTGTGTTTAAGAGTTGGCTCAATCCTTCTAATGCATAATATTCACATTGAACTGGAATTAAGACACTATCAGAGGCAGTCAGTGCATTGATCGTTAACAACCCCAACGAAGGTGGACAATCAATAATGACATATTCATAATTATATTTAATTGTATCAATCGCTTTTTTTAATCTCACTTCTCGAGAGATTGTAGGAACTAGTTCTATTTCAGCTCCTGCTAATTGAATGGTTGCTGGAATTACATCTAAATTTTCTACCATCGTAGGAACAATGACACTTTTTGGGTCTTGATCCTCGACAAGCATATTATAGACACATTCTTCCATATCAGCCTTATCGATTCCAATACCACTTGTAGCATTCCCTTGAGGGTCAATATCTACCATTAAGACCTTGTGTCCCAAATAAGCTAAACAAGCACTTAAGTTAACGGCAGTAGTTGTTTTTCCAACGCCACCCTTCTGATTTGCGATGGTAATCACTTTTCCCATGTTGTCACCTACCTAACTTTACTGTTTTTAATTTTATCATTTTTCATAAGAAATTTAGGCTTTTTTTCGATAAAAAATGTAAAATAAAATTCATATCAACTCGTAATTTTTTCCTATTGAATTTTCCGCAATAGAAAGCTCGCCTTTTTTGGCGAGCTGCATTATTTATTACTCCATAATGATGATTAGTTCTTTTTCTTCGGTATTTTAATTGTAATTTGATAGAAATCTTCATGTTCTTCTTCTTTAGTATCCAAATCAATACCAGTATCCGACACCATATCAATAGATTTCCGAATCGTATTCATCGCAATTCTCATATCTTTACTAAAACCTTTGAGTCTTGGTTTTAGTTTCTTTGGTGTATCTGACAAGAGTTTTGTCACTTTGTCTTCTGTTTGTTTTACATTCAAACCACGTTCAATGATTTCTTTCAAAACTTTTTCCTGCTTTACTGGATCCTTTAAAGCAATTAAAGCTCGAGCGTGACGTTCTGTAATTTTCTTTTCTAGAACTGCATCTTGAACACTAATAGGAAGCTTCAGCAATCTCATTTTGTTTGCAATAGTAGATTGACTTTTTCCTAATCTTTGAGCAAGAGCTTCTTGGGTTAAACCATGAATTTCTAAAAGACTTGCATAAGCACGTGCTTCTTCTATAACCGTTAACTCTTCTCTTTGAAGATTTTCGATTAATGCAACAGAAGCCGTTTCCGTATCACTCATGCTTTTAATAATGGCAGGGATGTTCTCCCAATTTAAATATTGAACAGCTCGCCACCTTCGTTCTCCTGCAATGATTTCATACATTCCCTGTTCATTTTTACGGACAACAATGGGTTGGATCATGCCGTGTGTATGTATAGTTTGAGCAAGTTCCACTATTTTTTCATCATCGAAAACAGAACGGGGTTGATAACGATTGGGTTCAATTTGAACGACCGGGAGTTGAATCACCTCATCCCGTGAATTAGAAGAACTGATAGATTCCTCAGAATCCACTTCTTTAATGTCAACAGGATCATTACTGTCGCCGCCTCCAAAAAAACGGCCAAAAGGGTGTTTCATTCTAAGCACCACCTTCACCATATACATGAATAACACTATCAATGTTTCACGTGAAACATTTAGTATGAAAAATAAGAAAAGCGCTGCAGGATTTTGCTGTTGCGCACGCAGATCCCATACGATGGATTTTCATTTCTATTCTATCATATTTTTAGAAAAATAGCAGTCTTTCCATTTTAAAAATAGATTAAACAGAAAACTAGGTGAACCTCTCCCACTAAATCAATAGATTTTGATGGAGCATCCCTTATAAGATTAAGAGACATTTCCTGTTTCTCAGATCGTTGCCTCCCTCTTTCAAGGGTGGTCTTACATAATTTTCACAGGCGTAAATTATACTGTTCGGGTGGGACCTCGACCTACAGTTTATGTATATGAATAAACTTCTTCTAATGCGTGGCGTAAGATATTTTGGACCGCATTTTCGTCTCAATCCAAAACCGGAAGAATCGGCTTATGGCAAAAAGTATTCATGATGCGGAATGTTTCGTAATATGGTTGTTTATAAAGTAGAAGCTTTAAATCGAGAAAGAAGCTGCCCTACGGACAGTACGATAGATTTTTCTCTTCTTATCGTATTGTTTTTCAATCCCAAATTTGAGTCAAGGTAAGGCTTCGATAGTCTTTATGGTTTTTTAGCTTGAGATATCTCGCTTCCTTACGGAAAAACTTTTCATACACTTTCTCTAAGCAGAAGAAAACTTCTTGCAATGGTTGAAGACGGTACTTCTTTAGCATAGGGATAACTTTTTTATCCAAAGTTTATTGATGTTGCATTTCCTTTCTTTTATACGTGCGTTTCTCTTGTTTGTAGATTCGTTATTTGCCTAGGAGGGCAGAATTATACTGCATGCGAGAAATGTTAATCCATCGTTCTAAAATACTTGCTTGTTCTTCTGTAGGAAAAAATCTCGTATTTATAGTTGAATAACATGTATCGCACCTCCTTCTCGTCCCCTTTATTATATCATGCATCTACCGTTTAGGCGAATGTATGTTCTTATAAATAAAAAAAGCGTTCCTCCCCCACTTAATCGGAAGATTTTGAAGGAGAATTCTCGCTAGATTTTATTAAAAAACAAGTAATGAATTTTCCGCTCTCTATCTCTGTAAGATTTCCTTTCCTCCTCTTAAACTCTCGAAACAGTTTTCGAGGGAATTCGCCTTTTGGTGAAGTCTCACGAAAGTTGAAGACTCTATTTGACCAAACCAAAAACTTGGAATGTCTTTTAAGATTTGATGCACTGTATTTAACTGCCCCAATGATGTAGAACTAGTTTCTTCTCCAGAACAGTGGTTGCATCGCTGGTGGAAGTTTATCCCGGATGGTTCAAGGGCCTTTAGGTCATCCCTCGGGTGCTAACAATCAGTGGGAGACGGCCACTGATTGAAGTCTCACTTTATCTTCGAAACCCATAGCTTAATGACCTATAAGAAAAACACTTGTTTCTACAAAGAATCTCTAAGTAGCTTTCCGTAGTGCGATTGCTAAGGGCAAAAAAATAAGATAAGGACTCGAATGAAGCTTTTTCGCTGGAGCTAGACAGATTTTATACTTATTATCTTGTGAAAAAGACAAGTCCTATCCTTTTTCAATTAGGGAAGTAGAGGTGTTTTTCCTGGTACACCTGGTTTCCTAGGATATTTGTTTGGTGATTTTTTATTTTTCTTTATAATTCCTATATTTCTTTCTCCACCTTCGTTTGGCAATTCAAATTCATAATCCTCAGTTAATTCCCCACCAAGTAATTTCATTGCGAAATCACCCTCTTTAAGCTCTTCTCGAAATTGCGATCCTTTCATCACTACAAAATGGCCTCCAACCTTAACTAAAGGTAAACAAAGTTCATTTAGAACAGATAACCTCGCGACTGCTCTTGCAGTGACAACATCGTACTTTTCTCTTAATTGTAAATTTTTACCAAAAGATTCGGCTCGATCATGATAAAAAGCTACATCTTTTAATCCCAATTGAGAGGCTAGATAATTTAAAAAAGTAATTCTTTTGTTTAGAGAATCAACAATGGTTACCTTCAAATGAGGAAAGCAGATTTTTAATGGGATACTAGGAAAACCTGCACCTGCTCCTACATCACATAGGGAAGATACGGAATGAAAGTCAAAATAAAAGCTTGCTGTAATAGAATCGTAAAAATGTTTTAAATATACTTCACTTTGCTCAGTAAGAGCAGTCAAATTCATTTTTTCATTCCATTCCACTAAAAGATTGAAATAAAGTTCAAATTGTTTCATTTGTTGGTCATTCAAATCTATACCTTGAGCTAAAAGTAAACTTTTAAATTGTTCCGGTGTCATTGAGCATTCCTTTCCTTCATTTCCTTTTCTGAAAGTTTTTTCATTCCACCTTGTTCTATATAGACAAGTAAAATAGATACATCGGCAGGATTTACACCTGAAATTCTAGATGCTTGACCGACAGACAATGGACGTACCTGTTTAAGCTTTTGCCTTGCTTCAGTTGCTAATCCTCTTATGTCATCATAATCTATGTTATGTGGGATCTTCTTATCATCCATCTTTTTCATTCGTTCCACCTGCTGTAAAGATTTCTGGATGTATCCTTCATATTTGATTTGTACTTCCACTTGTTCTTTTACTTCGTTGTCAAGTGCTACTTCATTTTCAGGGAGTATAGGTTCTATTAATTCATACGTTAACTCTGGACGTTTCAGTAAATCTGATGCTCTAACTGCATCTTTTAAAGGTGTCCCTCCTGCATTTTTGATAATATTTTGAACCTCATCTGTATTTTTAACAATTATTTCAAATAACCTCTTCTTTTCCTTCTCTATACTCTGTTTCTTCTCTATAAATTTTTGATACCTTTCATCTGAAATTAATCCCAGTTCACGCCCTATTTCTGTTAACCGTAAATCTGCATTATCATGACGTAATAACAAACGATATTCTGCTCTAGATGTTAATAAACGATACGGTTCATTTGTTCCCTTGGTTACAAGGTCATCAATTAAGACTCCTATATAAGCTTGTGATCGATCTAGTATTAAAGGCTCCTTTTCTAAGGCTAATGCTGCAGCATTTATTCCCGCCATAATTCCTTGTCCTGCAGCTTCTTCATAACCTGAAGTACCATTGATTTGACCTGCTGTAAATAAACCCCTCACCTTTTTAGTTTCTAAAGTTGGCCATAGCTGGGTAGGAACAACAGCATCATATTCTATTGCATATCCTGCTCTCATTAATTGAGCCTTTTCTAGGCCAGGGATAGTTTGAAGCATTTTTCTTTGAACATCTTCTGGTAATGACGTAGATAACCCTTGGACATAGACTTCTTCTGTATTGCGCCCTTCAGGTTCTAAAAAGATCTGATGACGCGGTTTATCATTGAAACGCACCACTTTATCCTCAATAGATGGACAATAACGAGGGCCGGTCCCTTTGATCATCCCTGAATACATTGGCGATCTATCTAAGTTATCGTCAATTATTTTATGTGTAAATTCACCAGTATAAGTTAACCAACACGGAATCTGGTCGGTGATAAATTTAGTGGTTTCATAAGAAAAAGCTCTTGGTTCTTTATCCCCAGGTTGAATTTCCGTTTTAGAGTAATCAATAGTGTGGCTATTTACTCTTGGAGGTGTACCTGTCTTGAAACGTACTAAGTCAAACCCTAGTTCTTCTAAATGTTTAGATAGATTTACAGAAGGTCGTTGGTTATTAGGTCCACTGTCATAAGACAGTTCCCCAATTATGACTTTTCCCCTCATAAAAGTACCTGTTGTAATAACCACAGATTTAGCATAATAAGCTGCCTGTGTCTCCGTAATGACTCCCTTGCACTCGCCATTTTCTACAATAAGCTTTTCAACCATCGCTTGGTGTAGAGTCAAATTCATTTCATTCTCAATAGTTTTTTTCATTTCATGTTGGTACATAAATTTGTCAGCCTGGGCTCTTAAAGCTCTTACTGCCGGACCTTTTCCGGTATTAAGCATTCTCATTTGAATATAAGTCTTATCTATGTTTCTAGCCATTTCTCCACCAAGAGCATCAATCTCACGAACAACAATCCCCTTAGCAGGTCCCCCTATCGAAGGATTACATGGCATAAATGCTATCATATCTAAATTGAGGGTAAGCAGTAGAGTTTTTGCTCCCCTTCTAGCAGCAGCAAGACTAGCTTCAACTCCTGCATGTCCTGCCCCAACTATTATTACATCATAATGTCCCGCATCATAAGGCATTAAAATCGCTCCTTACATTTATTTTCCTAAACAGAACTGTGAAAAGAGTTGATCAATTAAACTCTCATGAACAGTGTCACCTACAATTTCACCTAAAAGCTCCCACGTTCTTGTTACATCAATTTGAATTATGTCAATTGGCAAATTCATATCAATCCCATTCATCGCTTCCTCAATAGCTCCCTTTGCTTGTTTTAGTAGCTGTATATGGCGGGCATTAGATAAATAGGTTAAATCGCCAGAATCGAGTGATCCAGAAAAAAATAAAGTGGAAATTGCTTTTTCTAATTCATCTATTCCTTGATCCATAATCAGTGATGTTGTAACCATAGGTTTACCTTCGGATAGCTTCTTAACCTTTTGAAGGTCAATCTTTTGTTCCAAGTCAGTTTTATTCAAAATAACAATGACATCCATGCCATGAACTGCTTCAAACAGGCGCTCATCTTCCAGTGTATATTCCTCTCCATAATTTAAAACAAGTAAAATTAAATCTGCTTCCTTTAAAACTTGGCGAGAACGTTCCACACCAATCCGTTCTACAATATCTTCTGTTTCTCGAATACCAGCTGTATCCACTAACCGAAGTGGAATCCCTCTTACATTAACATATTCTTCGATTACATCACGTGTTGTACCTGGGACTTCCGTTACAATTGCTTTATTCTCTCGTACTAATGCATTTAGTAAAGATGATTTACCAACATTAGGACGACCAACAATGACTGTTGAAATTCCTTCTCTTAATATTTTCCCTTGTCTAGCTGATTCTAGCAATTTTTCAATTTCTCCATGTACGTATGATGTTTTTTCTTTCATCGTATTTAATGTCATCTGTTCTACATCATCATATTCAGGGTAATCAATGTTCACTTCCACATGAGCAACCGTTTCTAATAATTCTTGTCTTAATTCCCTAATTAAACGTGATAGACTTCCTTCCATTTGTCTTAATGCAACATTCATTGCCCGATCCGTTTTAGAACGAATTAAATCCATTACAGCTTCTGCCTGCGATAAATCTATTCGACCATTTAAAAAAGCTCTTTTTGTAAATTCTCCGGGTTCAGCTAATCGAGCACCTTGCTCCAATACTTTCTCTAATACTCTATTTACAGAGATAAGTCCTCCATGGCAATTAATTTCAACCACATCTTCTCTTGTAAACGTCTTTGGACCTTTCATCACTGTAACCATGACTTCCTCAAACATTTCGCCATTTAATGGATCAATCAGCCTACCATAATGAATTGTATGGCTCTCCACCTCTTTTAAGGACTTTCCTTTTACACCTTTATAAAATTTATCCGCAATCTCAATGGCATCGGGTCCACTTAATCGTACAATCCCGATCGCGCCTTCTCCTACAGGAGTGGAAATGGCAGTAATTGTATCCTGATCCATTCCCCCACCTCCTTATCTATTTCAACTTCAAAAATATTCTTCATCACTAACTTATTAGATTAGCACAACTATTCACATCTTGAAAAGTTATCTGTATTAAGTTTTCCACATGTGGATAGTTTTAAATCTAAAATAATAATGTTTTTATAAAAAAGTTATCCACAAAAAAACAATAAGTCACCTTTTTTTAGAAAAAACTTCACATAACATGCTATCTCGTCACAATAGTGAGAGAGCAATGCCGTCCCCACTAATTGTTAGCTTCAAAGGGCATGACCAAAAGGCCCTTGAACCAATCGGACGTTAAAGTTAGAAAAATTCTCTAACAACTATAAATTCTGATACTATAAGAAAAGCGCAAGCTTCCTTCGAAACAAGAAAAGCACTTGTTTCTGTAAAGTAGCTCTATGTAGCTTTCCTTCGTGCGATTACTCGGGGCAAAAACTTCGAAGATTACTCGATGATGCTTTTCGCTGGAGCTAGACAAATTTTATCCTTTTGTATGAAAACAAACCATGTAAAACTTTTGTTTACGTGATCAAGTCACAATAGATGGTACTTCTATACCGTCACAACCCGTTTCTTATGCAGGGTATCCTTCTTCAGGATCCACCAATGTATATTTCGACCTGGTCATATTGTTATTAAAGGCATTCCCAAAGATGAACAAGATTTATCCTCCTTGTTTGATTAGGAATCCATTATCATAGTAGATGGTGGCTCCGCAAAGCGAGCCATAATGATTTCTTATCTTTTAAAAAAAACCTCCGAAAAGGAGGTTTTAAAAAATTTATTATTTGTTAGGTTTAATTACTACAAAACGGTTGGGTTCACTACCATCAGAATAGGTTGAGACATCTTTTCGATCCTGTAAAACGGTATGAATAATTTTTCTTTCGTAAGATGGCATTGGTTCTAGTTTAACTTCTTTATGAGTTTTAGAAGATTTCTCGGCTAAGCGTTCCGCTAATTGAATTAGAGTCGAATTCCTTCTATCACGATAACCTTCTGCGTCAATAATAACTGTTTTGTAATCATCTGAATGATGATTAACGACCAAATGAGTTAAATATTGTAGAGCGTTTAACGTTTGTCCTCTTTTTCCAATTAACAAAGCAATTTTTTCTCCTACTAACTCAAACGTTACTTCACGATCCTGCTTTTTTGTTTTTACTTCAATAGGAGCTCCCATTTCTTGAGCTACTTTTTTTAAGTAATTTTCACCATCTTGAATCGTATTTTCTTGGATTTTCACTTTTACAACTGCACGTTTAGAACCAAATACGCCAAATATACCTTTTTTTCCTTCTTCAATGACCTCTACTTTTACCTGGTCCTCTGTGGTGTTTAACTGCTCTAATGCTGATTGGACAGCTTCGTTAATGGTTAGTCCAGTAGCAGTTACCTGTTTCACTTTTTTGCTCCTCCCGTTGACTGTTTATTCATTGGTCGATTAACAAAGATTGCTTGTCCAATCATAAAAACGTTACCGACTACCCAGTAAAGAGCCAATGCCGCTGGGAAATAAACAGCAAATATACCAATCATAAGTGGCATCATATATAGCATCATTTTCATTTGTGGATTATTTGCTGATGCATTTCCTGCCATCATGATTTTTTGTTGTAGGAAAGTTGTAATTGCAGCAATAATCGGTAATAAAAAGATAGGATCTGGTTGTCCCATCTGAAACCATAAAAAGGACTGAGTTTTAATTTCTTCTGTTCGGTAAATAGCTTGATAAATACCAAATAGAATCGGCATTTGCACTAATAATGGAAAACATCCTGCTAGGGGATTAACACCATTTTTTTGGAACAGTTCCATTGTTTCTTGCTGTAACTTTTGCTGTGTTTTCTGATCCTTAGAACTGTATTTTTCACGAATCTTTTGCAATTCTGGCTGAATGTCCTGCATTGCTTTTGAGCTTTTTAATTGTTTAATATTAAGCGGTAACAAGACTGTTCTAATAATAATTGTAACAACAATAATGGATAAACCATAGCTGTTACCCAAAACTTCAGCAAAAAAGATAATCATTTGTGATAATGGATATATCACATATTCATTCCAGAAGCCTACACTTTCCGAATTAATTGGTTGTTCTAAATCTCCACAGCCAGCTAAGACTGTAAGAAGCGCCATAAGTACAACCAATAATAGAACTTTTTTACGCACTACATTTCCTCCTTACACCAATAGATCATTTATCATATGAAATCAGGTTTAACGTTATACTGTATGTACGGATTCCTTATTTTAATAACAAACGTGATTTTAATAAAACATGAGTTAAGCTTTTTTTTACTTCATGAAAGTCCATATTTTTTACAGGCTGACGAGCAATAATCACTAGATCATAATCTTCCTTAATCTGATCCTCAAGTTCATGCAAAGCCTGTCTTAAATAACGTTTAACCTGGTTACGAACAACCGCATTCCCTATTTTTTTTCCTACAGAAAGACCTACTCTAAAGTGAGTTTGTTCCTCCTTGTGATAATAATATAAAACTAATTGACGATTAGCAAACGATTTTCCATGTTTAAAGATAACTTGAAATTCTTCATTCCTCTTTATACGGTATGCTTTTCTCAAGGAATCCACTCCAATACTATAAAGAACTAAGGCTTCAAAAAATGAAGCCCTATCCTCTATCTTCATCGTGAAAAAAAGACCACTGACTTCTTTCAGTGGTCTATGCAGACAATACTTTTCTACCTTTTTTACGTCGACGAGCTAAAACCTGACGGCCATTTTTAGTGCTCATGCGTGAACGAAATCCATGAACCTTTTTACGCTTACGATTATTTGGTTGAAATGTACGCTTCATCTATAGACACCTCCTGAGGAATTCATGTGTAGAGTTAATGAAAACCATCGTTTTAATAAGTTAAAATTTGACCCTCAAAGACAATCCAATTAATTATACGTAATGACCCTTACTTCTGTCAACTTCTTTTAAAAGTCTATCTAGGAGATCATTTAAATCCCGAAATCTATCATAACATGTCTAAACAAAGTTATCCACACCCTATGTTTATCTTTTTTTCTCTTAAAAAAATCATCCACAACAATTATCGACAAAAAAATCACAAAATATAGTGTTGTGGATAAATTATATCTACAAGCTGTTGTTTTTGTGGATAAGTGTCGAAAAACCGTTGCGCTTTCTCACTTTTTTTGATATGATATTTGTGTTTTAATCTGTGTAAACATTTGAACCACCCAATAGTTGTCCACATATTGGGGATAACCTGTGGACATTTACACACAGTGCTGTATTTAACGTTATCAACAACTCTGTGGAATCTGTTTATAAGTTTCATTCCTTCTATATTACTATGCCTGTGCATGAAATAATTTAAAAATCCTTAAATTACTTCCTATATTTTGATGAAGAGTCCGTATATTATTCAGAAAACAACTTATACCTTCACATACAATTTCAAGTAGGTATAAGCTTTTTTTTTCTTCACATTATACATAGACCTATTCATCAGTATTAAGAAGATTGATTCATCTTTGAAAGGAGCGAAGCACCTTTGGAAAACATCCAGGATCTATGGAATAAAACACTCGATCAAATTAAAGAAAAAATTAGTAAACCTAGTTTTGAGACTTGGCTCAAGTCCACTAAGGCTGAAACTCTTAAAGATACAACACTAATTATTGTTGCTCCTAATGAATTTGCCCGCGACTGGTTGGAGGGTCAGTACTCTGATCTCATATCAGATACTCTATATGAGGTAACTGGAGCTAAATTAAAAACAAAATTCATCATTCCAGATACAAAGGATTCATCCACAAAGGAAGAAAAACCAAAAGTTAAAAAAATGAACGACCTTCATAATAACCAAGAAGACGCACCTCAAAGTTTACTTAATTCCAAATACACTTTTGATACATTTGTCATAGGTTCTGGAAATCGTTTCGCTCACGCAGCTTCTCTTGCTGTTGCTGAAGCACCTGCAAAGGCCTATAATCCTCTATTCATATATGGTGGTGTAGGATTAGGTAAAACACACCTTATGCACGCGATAGGTCATTATGTATTAGATCATAATCCTTCAGCAAAGGTAGTCTATCTATCTTCTGAAAAGTTTACAAATGAATTTATTAATTCAATTCGTGATAATCGCGCAGTTAATTTTAGAAATAAATATCGAAATGTTGATGTTCTTCTAATTGATGATATTCAGTTTTTAGCTGGAAAAGAACAAACACAAGAAGAATTTTTCCATACATTTAATGCATTACATGAAGAAAGTAAGCAAATTGTCATTTCTAGTGATCGTCCCCCAAAAGAAATACCTACACTAGAAGATAGATTACGATCACGATTTGAGTGGGGACTCATTACTGATATTACTCCACCTGATTTAGAAACAAGAATTGCGATTTTAAGGAAAAAGGCTAAAGCAGAAGCTTTAGATATTCCTAATGAAGTTATGCTTTATATTGCAAATCAAATTGATACTAATATTCGTGAATTAGAAGGTGCACTTATTAGAGTCGTAGCTTATTCTTCTTTAATTAATCGTGATATCAATGCCTCTTTAGCTGCTGAAGCATTGAAGGATATTATTCCATCCTCTAAACCAAAGAAGATTACTATCAAAGCTATTCAGGAATTGGTAAGTGAGAAATACAACATACGATTAGAAGATTTTTCTGCAAAGAAGCGTACAAAATCAGTTGCCTTCCCTAGACAAATTGCTATGTATCTTTCTCGAGAACTAACAGATTTTTCTTTACCGAAAATTGGGGAAGAATTTGGAGGAAGAGATCATACTACTGTTATTCATGCACATGAAAAAATATCAAAAATGATAGATCAAGATCAAATACTACATCAAGAAATAAAAGAAATAAAAGAACAGCTTAAGACCTGAATAGTGTGTATAACTTTAACACATCTATGAACAGTCTATCCACATGTGGATAGACTTTATTTCCTTTATAAAATGGCACTTATACACATATCCACAGCCTCTACTACTATTACTACTATTTTTAAATATAAAAAATAATAAATAAGAACGTCACTTTTCTAGGAGGATTTTTTATGAAATTTGTCATACAACGTGAACTATTAATGGAAAGTCTTCAACATGTTATGAAAGCTGTATCCTCTCGAACAGCTATCCCAATATTAACTGGGATTAAATTAGAAGCTTATCCTCAAGGCATTAAATTAACTGGAAGTGATTCTGATATCTCTATTGAATCTTTTATTCCAGTCGAAGAGGATGGTAAAATCTATGTAGAAAATATTGAGTCAGGAAGTGTTGTCTTGCAAGCTAAATACTTCCCGGAAATTATACGAAAACTGCCTAAGCAGATCGTTGAAATTGAAGTTGATGATCATTTCAATGTAAATGTTCGATCAGGTAGCGCTGAATTTCATTTAAATGGTCAAGACGCAGATGAATATCCTCATTTACCGGAGGTTGAAATTGAAGAAAGTTTTTCTATTTCATCCGACTTACTAAAAGATCTAGTAAAACAGACTGTATTTGCTGTTTCCGCTTCAGAAACCCGACCAATTTTAACGGGGGTGAATGTTTCATTACGTGATGGAAAGCTTTCTTTTGTAGCAACAGACAGTCATCGTTTAGCTTCAAGAAAAATACCTGTGACTGGGAATTTAGCACTTTTAGAAGAAAAAAGTATTGTAATTCCAGGGAAAAGTTTAAATGAATTGAACAAAATTTTGGATGATAATCAAGAAATGGTTCATATAAGTCTTACTCAAAATCAAATACTCTTTAAAACAAAGAATCTCCATTTTCTATCAAGATTGTTAGAAGGAAATTATCCAGAAACATCGCGTCTGATTCCAGATCAGAGTAAAACGATTGTTGTAATAGATACAAAAGACCTACTACATGTAGTGGACCGTGCTTCTTTATTAGCAAAGGAAAATCAAAATAATGTTGTAAAGCTAGTTACAAAAGTCGATAAACTAATTGAAATATCCAGTAATTCACCTGAAATAGGAAAAGTTGTGGAATCAATAGAAGCTAAAAGGATTGATGGTGAAGAACTTAAAATATCATTTAGTGCAAAATATTTAATTGATGCCTTACGTGTTATAAACAATACCCAAGTAAAAATAGAATTTACAGGGGCTATGCGGCCATTTTTAATACGTCCTTTAGACGATGAGGATTTACTACAATTGATTCTTCCTGTTAGAACTTATTAAGAGGATAGAAGCAAAGCTAGAATCGAATTTTTAGCTTTGCTTTTCTTATAAAGATAAATTTAGTAAAATAGTAAGAAGGGACAAGTTATTTTAAGGAGGATTCAAAAATGGAATCCATATACATTACCACTGACTATATCCAGCTGGGTCAATTTTTAAAATTGGCAGGTGTGATCGATACTGGAGGAATGGTTAAGTGGTTTTTATCTGAACATGAAGTTTTAGTGAATGCTGAAAGAGAAAATCGCCGAGGAAAGAAACTTTACCCAGGAGATCGGATTGTCATCGAAGGCGTCGGCTCTTTTACGATTACTAAAAAGGAAGAGTAAACAAAGGGGAATTCCCAATGCATTTAGCTGAATTGTCATTAAAACAATATCGTAATTATGAAGAGCTTACTCTTCCTTTTGATCATAAAGTGAATGTGTTCATAGGTAATAATGCTCAAGGAAAAACAAATTTGATGGAAGCGATCTATGTATTGGCTTTTACAAAATCTCATAGAACCCCACGTGATAAAGAATTAATCATGTGGGAACAAGAGTATGGTAAAATAAAGGGTACTATCACAAAAAGAACGCAAACATTTCCACTAGAGATCCTATTAACAACAAAAGGTAAAAGAGTTAAAATTAACCATTTAGAACAAAGAAGATTAAGTGATTATATTGGAGCCATAAATGTTGTCATGTTTGCACCTGAGGACTTAAATCTCGTAAAAGGTAGTCCAAGTGAACGAAGACGTTTTATAGATATGGAATTGGGACAAATTCAACCAACCTATCTACATCATTTAGCTCAATATCATAGAATACTCAAACAAAGAAATCATTTATTAAAAAGTTATCAACGAAAACAAGCCCTGGATTTAACCATGCTTTCCGTTTTAACAGATCAATTAATAGAGCATGCAGCCCAGCTTGTTTTTCGACGTTTTCAGTTTTTAGAACTAATACGTAAATGGGCATTTCCAATACATCAAGGAATTAGTCATGGAAAAGAGAAGCTTTCTATACAATATGATCCTAGTATTGATGTATCAGATGACATGGATATGTCAACGATAGTAACAGTATTCGAGGAAAAGTTTAAAAAGATACAAAAAAGAGAGGTTGAACAAGGCTCAACATTAATTGGACCTCATCGTGATGATCTCTTATTTTTTGTTAATGATAAAAATGTACAAGTGTATGGTTCTCAAGGTCAACAGCGTACGACTGCTTTGTCATTAAAGTTAGCAGAAATTGAATTAATTAAACAGGAAGTAGGAGAATATCCCATTTTACTGTTAGATGATGTTCTTAGCGAATTAGATGATATTAGACAATCACATCTTTTGAACACGATTGAAGGGAAAGTGCAAACTTTTGTATCCACAACCAGTGTAGAGGGAATCTATCATGATACCCTTAAAAAAGCCGATATATTTTATGTTTCAGATGGAAAGGTAACAAAATAGAAATGAGGTGTCATGTTGTTTATACCGATTGGTGAGGATTATGTCATTGAATTAAATGAAGTTATAGCCATGATAGATCATCAACTTTTGTTATCATCGACCATTATCCAAGAAATGATTCAAAACCAAAGGAAAGAAAAAAAAATAATTGAGATTTCTAACGGATCTACAAAATCTATCGTCATTACACCAGATCAAATCTATTTCAGCCCGTTATCAGTTGCTACGCTAAAGAAACGATCGAGTATGACCAATATTTTAAGCAAATTAGATGATTATTCAAATATAGATTAGGTTATAAAAGTTAGTCTAGAAAAAATGATTGTAGGTGAAAGGTATGGCATTGGAAGAAAAATTGACGGATAAGTCTGTATATGATGAGAAACAGATACAGGTATTAGAGGGGTTAGAAGCCGTTCGAAAACGCCCAAGTATGTATATTGGATCAACGAGCGAAAAGGGATTCCATCATCTTGTATGGGAAATAGTAGATAATAGTATCGATGAGGCGTTAGCCGACTATTGTGACCACATTAATATTATTATAGAGGAAGACAACAGTATAACCGTAACAGATAATGGACGGGGTATTCCAGTTGGTATCCATGAAAAAATGGGTCGTCCAGCTGTTGAAGTTATTATGACAGTGCTTCATGCAGGTGGGAAATTTGGTGGCGGTGGATACAAAGTTTCTGGAGGATTACATGGGGTTGGTGCTTCTGTAGTTAATGCCTTGTCCAGTTTATTAGAGGTGTTTGTCCATAGGGATGGCAAAGTCTATTATCAAAAATATGAACGAGGTGTCCCACAAGCTGACCTTAAAGTTGTCGGTGAAACTGATGTAACTGGAACAAAAACACACTTCAAACCAGATCCTGAAATATTCACTGAGGTTTCAGAATTTAATTTTGATACTTTAGCTAACCGAGTTCGTGAACTTGCTTTTCTTAATAAAGGATTGAAAATATCCATAGAAGACAAACGTGGGGAAGGAAAATCTCAAACTTATCATTATGAGGGTGGAATTAAATCCTATGTTGAACATTTAAATCGTACAAGAGAAGGTCTTCATGAACCTTTTTATGTAGAAAGTGAAAAAGATCAAATTACGGTTGAAATTGCTCTTCAATATAATGATGGTTTTGCTAGTAACATTTATTCTTTTGCCAATAATATTCCTACTTTCGAAGGCGGAACACACGAATCAGGATTTAAAACAGCCTTGACTCGCGTCATTAATGAGTATGCAAGGAAAAACAATATGTTTAAGGAAGCTGATCCTAATTTAACTGGTGATGATGTTCGAGAAGGTTTAACTGCTATTATTTCAATTAAACATCCAGACCCACAGTTTGAAGGCCAAACGAAAACAAAGCTAGGAAACAGTGAGGCAAGAACTATTACTGATACCTTATTTGCCGAACATTTTTCTGCGTTTTTATTTGAAAATCCAATAATAGGAAAAAAGATTGTTGAAAAAGGTTTAATGGCATCTAGAGCAAGAATGGCAGCTAAAAAGGCTAGAGAGTTAACGCGTAGAAAAAGTATTCTTGAAGTTTCTAATCTACCTGGTAAATTAGCTGATTGTTCTTCAAAGGATGCTAAAATAAGTGAACTTTATATCGTTGAGGGTGACTCTGCAGGAGGTTCTGCCAAACAAGGGAGAGACCGTCACTTCCAAGCAATTTTACCTTTACGAGGAAAAATTTTAAATGTAGAAAAGGCCAGATTAGATCGAATTTTATCCAATAATGAAATACGTACAATTATTACTGCGTTAGGAACCGGTATAGGAGAAGATTTTGATATTTCAAAAGCTCGCTATCACAAAGTTGTTATCATGACAGACGCTGATGTAGATGGCGCACACATTCGTACCTTATTGCTTACCTTCTTCTATCGATACATGAAGCCTATTATTGAACATGGATATATATACATTGCTCAACCACCGTTATTTAAAGTACAACAGGGAAAAGCTGTATACTATGCTTATAATGATAAACAACTAGAGTATATTTTAGCTGAATTACCTCAGTCACCTAAACCAGGTCTTCAGCGTTATAAAGGTCTTGGGGAGATGAACCCTGGGCAGCTTTGGGATACAACCATGAATCCAGAAACACGTACTATGCTGCAAGTTGAGTTATCAGATGCGATGGAAGCCGATGAAATATTTGATATTTTAATGGGGGATAAAGTAGAACCTAGACGTAATTTCATACAAGAAAATGCCCAATATGTAAAGAATCTAGATATTTAACAGTTTTAGATTGAACAAATATAGGGAGCCTAACCGGTAGGTTCTCTTTCCCTTTTAAGTGGGATGGAATAGGAGGTAAATTTTAATGGCGGATTTACAACCCCCAAAGATACAAGAAATTAATATTAGTCAGGAAATGCGAACATCTTTCATGGATTATGCTATGAGTGTTATTGTTTCACGTGCTTTGCCAGATGTTCGTGATGGTTTGAAACCAGTGCATAGACGTATACTTTATGCGATGCATGATCTTGGAATGCACTCTGATAAGGCATACAAAAAATCAGCACGTATTGTTGGTGAAGTAATCGGTAAATATCATCCACATGGTGATTCTGCTGTTTATGAAACCATGGTACGTATGGCACAGGATTTTAACTATCGTTATATGCTTGTTGATGGACATGGAAACTTTGGTTCGGTAGATGGAGACTCAGCTGCTGCTATGCGTTATACAGAGGCGCGTATGTCCAAAATCTCGATGGAGCTTTTACGCGATATCAATAAAGATACTATTGATTATACGGATAACTATGATGGATCAGAACGCGAGCCAATTGTTTTACCTGCCCGATTCCCTAACTTACTTGTAAATGGAACTTCAGGTATTGCTGTTGGAATGGCTACTAATGTTCCACCTCATCAGCTAGGTGAAGTGATTGATGCTGTTCTTGCTGTTAGTAAGGACCCTGAAATTACGGTAGATGAACTTATGGAAAATTATATTTATGGGCCTGATTTTCCAACGGCAGGATTAATCTTAGGAAGAAGCGGTATACGTAAGGCATTTGAAACAGGGAAAGGTTCTATTACCCTACGTGCTAAAGCAGAGATAGAAGAAAAAGAAAATGGTAAATCCAGAATCATTGTTCACGAGATTCCATATCAAGTAAACAAAGCTCGATTAATTGAAAAAATTGCGGAACTTGTTCGTGAAAAGAAAATAGAAGGTATTACAGATTTAAGAGATGAGTCTGACAGAAATGGAATGAGAATTGTTATTGAGTTACGTCGTGATGTGAATGCAAACGTAATTCTTAATAACCTATATAAACAAACAGCACTTCAAACTTCTTTTGGTATAAATATGTTGGCATTGGTGGATGGACATCCAAAAGTACTTTCTCTAAAAGAATGTCTTATCCATTATTTGGATCACCAAAGGGTAGTTATTAAAAGAAGAACGGCCTTTGAACTACGAAAGGCAGAAGCTCGTGCTCATATTTTAGAAGGATTAAGAATTGCATTAGATCATATTGATGAAATTATTGCTTTAATTCGTCAATCGAACACAACGGATATTGCACGTGATGGCCTAATGGAACACTTTAGTCTTTCTGAAAAACAAGCTCAAGCTATTTTAGATATGCGTCTTCAACGGTTAACTGGATTAGAGCGTGAAAAAATTGAAGAAGAGTATCAAGAACTTGTCAAACTAATAGATGAGTTAAAAGCTATTTTAGCTAATGAAGAAAAAGTGCTTGAGATTATACGTGAAGAATTACTGGAAATTAAAGAACGCTTTAATGATAAACGACGCACCGAAATTGTTTTGGGTGGTACTGATTTCATTGAGGATGAAGACTTAATTCCTGTGGAAACAGTTATTGTTTCCTTGACTCATAAGGGATATATTAAACGCCTTCCAGCGTCTACTTATCGGTCTCAACGACGAGGAGGACGTGGAATTCAAGGCATGGGAACAAATGACGATGACTTTGTAGAGCATTTATTATCTACGTCTACTCATAATACCTTGCTTTTCTTTACGAATAAAGGGAAGGTCTACAAAACAAAAGGGTATGAAATTCCTGAATATGGGCGTACTGCAAAAGGTTTGCCAATAATAAATCTTCTTGAAATCGAAAAAGGTGAATGGATTAATGCTGTAATCTCAGTTGAAGATTTTGTAGATGACTGGTATTTATTCTTCACAACTCGTCAAGGTATTTCTAAGAGAACAACGCTTTCTCAATTTGCAAATATCCGTAAGGGTGGCCTCATTGCACTGAATTTAAGAGAAGAAGATGAACTTATTTCTGTGCGACTTACTGATGGAAAGAAACATATTATTATTGGTACAAAAAATGGTTCATTAATTCGTTTTGAAGAAAATGATGTTCGACCTATGGGAAGAACTGCTGCTGGTGTTAAAGGTATATCTCTTCGTGATCATGATGAGGTTGTTTCAATGGAAATTGTGGAAGAAGGACAAGAAATCTTAACAGTAACAAACAAGGGTTATGGAAAGCGAACTCCTGAATCAGAGTACCGAATCACAGGTAGAGGTGGTAAAGGAATTATTACTTGCCAGCTAACAGGGAAAAACGGATTAGTTTCTGCTGTGAAACCTGTGAATGGTGACGAAGATATCATGCTTATCACAGCATCTGGTATATTAATTCGTATGTCAGTGGAAGGAATTTCTGTTACTGGTCGTAATACACAGGGAGTAAGACTTATTCGTTTGCAAGAAGAAGAGGAAGTTGCTACAGTTGCAAGAATAGAAAAAGAGGAAGAGATCGAAGAAGAAATAAATGAAGTAGAAGCAAATATAGAGGAAGAAGTAGAGGAAGAATAAGAAAAAAGGAGGGTTCTTCCCTCCTTTTTTTAAAAGATAAGTATAAAATTTGTCTAGCTCCAGCGCCCTATCGACTAGAGACGGTTCCCTCCTCTCCATCGATAGGTCAACATCGATGAAGGAGGTTCGGTTAAAAACGCGACATCCGATTACTCGGCCCACCGAAAACATTTGTCGCAACACCGAACTGACTCGCAGGATGCGAGCCCTCGTGAACCGTGTTTCCTTTAACTCGGAGGGTCGTAGGCTAAAACCGCCACATCGTGTGGCAACGCCTACGTGACCCACATCCTGTGGGCCTCACCGCCTTACGTCGATGATCAAGGGCGCTTGCACTTTTCTAAAGTATAATTATGGTAAAGGTGGTGATCTTGTGCGTGTTTCTCCAAATCAACTGATTCCAGGGTGTATGATCACAGAAGATATCATAGGAAAAACCAATCATATCATAATAGCTAAGAATACAGTAATAAATTCCAATCATATTCTTGTTTTAAAAAGATTTCTTATAGACAAGGTTCAAGTATCAAACAAATTAATGAGTGGGGAATTGTTTGTTCCACAGGAAGAAATAGAAGAAGAAGAAGAAACTATAGAGCCCATCTATCCCAGTTTCTTAGACGTCTACTTACAAGCCGTAGTAGAGTATAAAAAAATGTTTAAAAATTGGCAGTCTGGGTCGCCTGTTCTAATCAATGAAGTAAGGAAATTTTTTCTTCCTTTGATTGAAAAAGTACTAGAATCATCTAAAGAGATTTTTCTTCTTCATCACTATTCAACTAAAGAAGACTATCTATATCATCATAGTATTGCTGTTGGTCTTATTTCAGCTTTTATTGCTAATCGTATTCCAGTATATAAAAAAGATGCTATTCAAATAGGACTTGCTGGTTTTTTAAGTGATTGTGGTATGGCTAGAATTGATGAATCTATTTTACATAAGGAAACTTCACTGACTCAAAAAGAATATGAGGAAGTGAGAAAGCATCCAACTTATTCCTATCGAATGATTGAAAAAATATCAGTTTTAAAAGATGAAGCTAAAGTTGGAATACTTCAGCATCATGAACGTCTAGATGGATCTGGATATCCTATGGGTGTAACAGACAAAAAATTTCCTCCTTATGGGCGTATTATTGCTATCAGTGATATGTACCATGCCATGACGAGCGAAAGAATATATCGAAGAAAAACCTCTCCCTTTAAAGTTGTAGAAGAAATAATGCAAGGTCAATTCGGGAAATTTGACCATAAAATTGTGAGAACATTTGTTGATTCACTCACGAACTATTCGACTGGGACATGGGTTCGCTTATCAAATGGTCTAAAAGGTGAGATTATTTTTATTGAAGACTCTTCTCCAACCCGCCCAATGATACGTTTAGAAGACGGAGAGATTATCCATCTCAAAAAGATTCATGATATATATATAAAAGAAATATTAAATGTTACTTAGCCAATGGGCTAAGTTTTTCTTTTTTCCAATAACCATTGATTCACCCATAAAGGAAATTTCCATGATGTTATTTCTAAGAATGATTCAATCCATACAATGTCTTCACTAAAAGAAGTATGAATTAGTTCTCCCCACCACTCCGTTTCGTAACGACAAATCGTACTTAAATTATACAAAAGTAAATAATGCGCAATAATCTCGTGAAATGGATACCAATGTGTTCTATTGAGTGGTAAATAAATACCTTGATCTAACTCATTTTTCTTTAAAGGATGACTTTCAAAAAATGATGGTGGATTTTTTAAAGATAATTCCATCCATTCCTTTGATTGTCCAGTTTCCACATTTGAATCTGGAAAAAAAGACTGCAATTCTTGTAAAACACGCCTTTTTGTGAGATGTACCTCATCACAAACAAAAGCAGGAATCCGTAATATAGTAGTAGGAGCTGTACCTATATGAATACTAGCCTTTTTCTGAAATTGCCATTCGAATAGTGTGTTAAGTTCTGGTATTTGTTCAAACAACCATCTCATAACAAAACGATTCTTATTCCAATTCTTCATTTGAAATAGGTGTTCAGCCATATAAGTTAACAGACCATTCTGTTGCATTTTTACTTCATCTTGTAAAAAAGAATAGTTTTGTTTTTTTCTTTTTCTAGTAGAAACTCCATGAGCTAAAACGGCAGTTGATTCCGGATAATGAGGTCGAATTGTTAATAAACAGGCTTTAATAAAATGAGTCATTCCATAAAAAAAGAGAACGGGACGAATACTCAATGGTCCTGATTTCCCTTGTTCATAGTAAGTAATACCTTGATTAATAAAATAAAATAGTGAATTTGCATTTTCATAGCTTTTTGTATCAGTTTCAAGCTTCATTGGTTCATAACAATGTGATAAAAACTGTTGAGCTGTTTCCAGAGACCTTAGATAGTATAGGAAAGCTGGTTTTGTTTCAAATGATTTCAATGTTTGTCTCCCTTTCTCAACGTAGTTTTCTAATATTTCTGAATACATATAATTCGTGTTTAACAGTTGAAAAACACAGCTTGTTATCGTATTGTTAATAACAATAAATTTCACGAAATGTTACTAGTTTACCCAATTATCTTAATTCCATAAAAAAGGAGTAGAAAGAATGAGAGAGGACAAGTTTGTTAAAGAAGGTTTAACCTTTGATGATGTGTTGTTGGTTCCTGCCAAGTCTGAGGTACTACCAAGGGATGTTAAAGTTCATACTGTGCTCTCCCCAACCTTAAAGTTGAATATTCCATTGATTAGCGCAGGAATGGATACGGTAACGGAGTCTGAACTGGCAATTGCTATGGCTCGACAAGGTGGATTGGGTATTATTCACAAGAATATGTCCATTGAAGAGCAAGCGGAGCATGTAGATCGAGTAAAACGATCTGAAAGTGGAGTCATAACAAAT
Source organism: Bacillaceae bacterium S4-13-56 (assembly GCA_040191315.1). NCBI lineage: Bacteria > Bacillati > Bacillota > Bacilli > Caryophanales > Bacillaceae > Bacillaceae bacterium S4-13-56. The sequence goes on from JAWJLM010000014.1 coordinate 67,280, forward strand.
CCATTTTTCTTAACACCGGATCATCAAGTTTTTGCAGCCGAACATCTAATGGGAAAATATCGGATCTCCGGAGTCCCGATTGTAAACAATGAAAATGAGCAAAAGTTAATTGGCATTATTACCAATCGCGACTTACGATTTATACAGGATTATTCCATTCCTATTTCAGATGTAATGACCAGTAAAAATTTAGTTACCGCACCAGTAGGCACAAGTCTTGAGGAAGCAGAAAAAATCTTGCAAAAGTACAAAATTGAGAAGCTTCCTCTTATAAATGAAGACGGTGTCTTAAAAGGCTTGATAACAATAAAAGATATTGAGAAAGTAATTGAATTTCCTAACTCGGCAAAGGATAACCAAGGACGTCTACTTGTTGGTGCAGCTATTGGTGTAACTGCAGATTCAATGAAAAGAGTCGAAAAACTAGTAGAATCTGGAGTTGACGTTATTGTAATAGACACTGCCCATGGACACTCTAAAGGTGTAATAGAGCAAGTGCGCTTGGTACGAGAGCAATATCCAAAGCTTAATATTATTGCTGGAAATGTAGCTACTGCAGAAGCTACAAAAGACTTGATTGATGCAGGAGCCAATATTATTAAAGTTGGGATTGGACCTGGATCTATTTGTACAACCAGAGTAGTAGCGGGGGTTGGTGTACCTCAAATCACAGCTGTATATGATTGTGCAAAAGAAGCACATAAATATAATGTTCCTATCATTGCCGACGGAGGAATTAAGTATTCGGGTGATATTGTAAAAGCTTTAGCTGCAGGTGGCCATGCGGTTATGCTAGGAAGCTTGTTAGCGGGTGTAACGGAAAGTCCAGGAGAAACAGAGATTTATCAAGGCCGTCGCTTTAAAGTATATCGAGGTATGGGTTCATTAGGTGCTATGAAACAAGGATCTAAAGATCGTTATTTTCAAGATACAGAAGAATCAAACAAACTTGTCCCAGAAGGAATTGAAGGAAGAGTTCCATATAAGGGGCCATTAGCAGATACAGTCCATCAATTAGTTGGCGGATTAAGGTCCGGTATGGGATATTGTGGAAGTCCGGATCTTGATTCTTTACGTAATGATGCTAAATTTATTCGTATGACGGGAGCGGGTTTAAGGGAAAGTCATCCGCATGATATTCAGATTACAAAAGAGGCACCAAATTATTCTATGTGATAATTAAATATGGTTATATGGTGATTTATACAAAGGTCAATAGTACCAAAAATAGGCAGGGCCTAATTCCTGTCTATTTTTTTTGTTAGGGCTATGTTAAAATAACGAAGATATTGATTGAAAAGTGGAGGTTAAACGATAATGAAACAACTAAGAATGAAAGTATCTTTTCTATTATCAGTATTTTTATTTTCTACGTTTGTAGTAGGATTTGTAAACCCAAATCAAGCCTATGGACAAGCAGCTCTAGACATTGATGCAGAATCTGCTATTTTAGTTGATGCAAATTCAGGAAAGGTTCTTTATGCAAAAGATGCAGATGTAACATTGCCTCCTGCTAGTATGACAAAAATGATGACAGAATACTTAGTGCTTGAAGCTATTGAAAATGGAACCATTTCATGGGATACAACTACACAAATTAGTGATTATGCTTATAAGATTTCTGCTAATATTGTTTTTTCAGGTGTTGGTTTAAGGCAAAATAAAGATTATACCGTAAGAGAATTATACGATGCTATGGCTATCTATTCAGATAATGCGACAACTATTGCTCTTGCAGAACTGATAGCAGGTTCTGAAGGGGAATTTGTTAAATTGATGAATAAGAAAGCTGAAGAGTTAAACTTACAAGATTATTCTTTTGTAAACTCAACAGGGCTTTCCAATTCGGATTTAGGTGATGATTATCCGGAAGGTACAGATCCTGAAGCAGATAATTTATTATCTCCTCGTGCAACAGCCAGACTTGCATACAGTCTTATTAATGATTTTCCAGAGTCTCTAGAAATATCTAGTACAAGAGAAAAAGAATTTGAAGATCAAATGATGCAAAACTGGAACTGGATGCTACCTGATATGCCTGGTTATTTAGCTGCCTTTGGATATGAAGGTGTTGATGGTTTAAAAACAGGTTATACCAATCTTGCGGGGTATTGCTTTGCAGGAACTGCTGAAAGAAATGGACAACGATTAATCAGTGTGGTTATGAGAACGGATAGTAGAGAATCCCGTTTCCAAGAAACTAAAAAATTATTTGATTATGGATTTGGATTATTTGATCAAGTTGAACTTTATCCTGAAGGCTATCAGATAGAAGATCAAAAAACATTACCAGTATCTAAAGGAAAAGTAGAAGAAGTATCCATTGCGACAAATGAATCTGTGACTTCCTTAATTCAACCTGGGGATGAAGAGTTTTACACAGTTTCTTATGAATTTGATGAAGAACTTTTAGATAAGGAAGGAAAGGTAGTTGCTCCTATTGAAAAAGGGCAAAAAGTCGGTACAATGAAGATAACCTATGAAGGAGTAGATAACTACGGATACTTATATGATGATGTGAATAATGCACTTTCAGTTGATCTTGTAACAACTGAAGCAGTTGAAAAAGCAAGCTGGTTTAGTCTATTCTTTTCTTCTATTGGAAATTTCTTTTCAGATATTTTTACAAGTATAGCTGATACAATCAAAGGTTGGTTTTAAAACCGATAAAAATAGTGTGAATAGGATAGAAGATAAGGTAAAATAAAAAAAAGTATGTAAATCAATAGACTAGTTTATAGTTGAAAGGGTGGCTGTTAGAATGTCAAAAATAGGTACTGATCGTGTAAAAAGAGGTATGGCCGAAATGCAAAAAGGCGGCGTTATTATGGATGTTGTTAATGCAGATCAAGCCAAAGTAGCAGAAGAAGCTGGAGCTGTTGCCGTAATGGCTCTTGAAAGAGTACCATCTGATATAAGAGCAGAAGGTGGAGTTGCCCGTATGGCAGACCCACGAATTGTTGAAGAAGTTATGAATGCTGTCTCTATTCCTGTTATGGCAAAAGCAAGAATAGGTCATATCGTAGAGGCACGTGTATTAGAATCCATGGGAGTGGATTATATTGATGAAAGTGAAGTTTTAACCCCAGCTGACGACGTTTATCATATTCTAAAACGTGATTTTACTGTACCATTTGTTTGTGGTTGCCGTGATATTGGAGAGGCTGCTCGTAGAATTGGTGAAGGAGCATCCATGTTACGTACTAAAGGGGAACCAGGGACAGGAAACATTGTAGAAGCAGTTCGTCATATGCGTATGGTTCAGTCGCAAATTCGTCAAATTACAAGTTTGTCTAATGATGAGCTCATGACATATGCAAAAGAACTAGGGGCTCCTTATGAAATTTTAGTTGAGATAAAACAGCTTGGACGTTTGCCGGTAGTTAACTTTGCCGCTGGAGGAATCGCTACTCCTGCAGATGCAGCACTAATGATGCAATTAGGTGGAGATGGTGTGTTTGTTGGATCTGGAATCTTCAAATCAGATCATCCAGAAAAATTCGCACGTGCTATTGTAGAAGCTACTACACATTATGAAGACTATGCGTTAATTGCAGAACTTTCCAAGGGGATTGGTACTCCTATGAAAGGGATTGAAATGAGCACATTAACTCCAGGACAAAGAATGCAAGACCGCAGTTTCTAATAAAGATACTTAATGGTAAAGAAATAAAGACAAGCAAACTTCAATAAGGGGTTTGCTTTTTTTCTAAAATGAATAAAATAAAAAAAATCAGTAGTTGGGAGTAATGTATATGGTGAAAATTGGAGTGCTCGGTTTGCAAGGTGCTGTAAGAGAACATATAAAGTCCATAGAGGCTTCTGGTGCTGAGGGAGTTACAGTAAAAAGAGTAGAACAACTAAGTGATCTTGATGGTCTTATTATCCCGGGTGGAGAAAGCACCACTATGAGGAGACTTATTGATAAATATGATTTTTTAGAGCCTTTAAAAACATTTGGACAAAGCGGAAAGCCTATATTTGGTACATGTGCAGGTTTAATCCTTTTAGCTAAGCATATTAATGGAAGATCAGATGCACATTTAGGGCTTATGAATATAACGGCAGAGCGTAATGCTTTTGGTCGACAAAAAGAAAGTTTTGAAGTAGATTTAGAAGTAAAAGGAATTGCTTCTGACTTTAATGCTGTATTTATTCGTGCACCATATGTATTAGAGGTAGAAGATAGTGTTGAGGTTTTAGCAACCTATAAAGACCATATTGTGGCTGTTCAAGAAGGACATTATTTGGCCTGCGCCTTCCATCCAGAATTAACCGACGATCATCGGTTAACCGAGCATTTTATAAAAATGGTCAATAATGCAAAGAATAAAGTTGCGATTTAAATAATTTTGCGGTATTCTATACAATAATTCGAAAAATGCTACGAAGGAAATTAGTAATAATCAACTTTTTTTAGAGAGCCGATGGCTGGTGTAAATCGGTAAAAAGAGGTTATGAATCCATTCCAGAGCAGATTTACTGAAAGGTAAAGTAGGTAAATCCGGGAAGCACCGTTACTGCTAGGAGCCGGAGGATAAACTATTTTTATTCTCAACTAGGGTGGCAACGCGGGAATAATACTCTCGTCCCTATTTATTTAGGGATGGGAGTTTTTTGTTTTTTAGAACATATGAAATAAGGAGGAAAAATTAATGTTAGACATGAAGTATTTACGAAATAACTTTGATGAAGTAAAAGAGAAACTAACTAGTAGAGGAGAAGATTTATCTGTTCTAGATCAATTTGGAGATCTAGATAAACGTCGCCGTGAACTTATCGTTCAAACAGAGGATTTGAAGGCAAAGAGGAATGATGTTTCTAAAAAAATTGCAGAATTGAAAAAGACTAAGCAAGATGCTGAGGAATATATTAAAGAAATGCGTGAGGTTGGAGATCAAATTAAATCCTTTGATCAGGAACTGAAGGAAATCGAAGAACAGCTTGAAAATATGCTCCTTTCTATCCCAAATATTCCTCATGAAAGTGTTCCAAAAGGAGAATCTGAGGATGATAATGTTGAAATTCGAACATGGGGAGAGGTTCCAACTTTTACTTATGATCCGAAGCCTCATTGGGATATTGCAGTTGATCTTGATATTTTAGACTTTGAGAGAGCATCAAAGGTTACGGGAAGTCGTTTTGTTTTTTATAAAGGGCTCGGAGCAAGACTGGAAAGAGCTTTAATCAACTTCATGATGGACCTTCACGCTGATGAACATGGATATGAGGAATTCTTACCACCGTATATAGTGAATCGTACAAGCATGACAGGTACTGGACAACTTCCTAAATTTGAAGAGGATGCTTTTAAGTTGGAAGGTTGGGATTACTTTTTAGTGCCGACGGCTGAAGTACCTGTAACCAATTATCATCGTGATGAAATATTAAAGGAAGAGGATTTACCTCTTAAATATGTAGCTTATAGTGCATCTTTCCGTTCTGAAGCAGGATCTGCAGGTAGAGATACACGGGGTCTCATCAGACAGCATCAATTTAATAAGGTAGAACTTGTGCAATTTGTTAAACCCGAGGATTCATATGAGGTTCTTGAACAGCTAACAGGTAATGCAGAGAAAGTTTTACAACTTTTAAAGCTTCCTTACAGAGTAATGAGTATGTGTACGGCAGATTTAGGTTTTACAGCCGCGAAGAAATATGACATTGAGGTATACATCCCTAGCTATGAAACCTATCGTGAGATTTCTTCTTGTTCTAATTTTGAAGATTTTCAGGCTCGACGTGCAGGAATTCGCTTCCGTCGGGAAGAAAAAGGAAAACCAGAATTCGTTCATACTCTTAATGGATCTGGTTTAGCTGTTGGACGTACGGTAGCCGCTATCCTGGAAAATTACCAACAAGAGGATGGTTCCCTTGTTATCCCTGAGGTGCTTCGTCCTTATATGGGGGGAGTCGAAATAGTTAAACCTAAATGATTAAAATTTCGGACAAGATTTAATTGACAATGATATATAATCATGATATATTGAATCTTGTCCGTTAAATGGAGGAATACCCAAGTCCGGCTGAAGGGATCGGTCTTGAAAACCGACAGGGGTGTTAAAGCCCGCGGGGGTTCGAATCCCTCTTCCTCCTCCATTTTATAATAAAACGCATAAAAATTGGAGATAAAAAAATCGCTACCTGTGTAGCGTATTTTTTTGCATTTAAAAACCAAGCTGACCAAATGTCTGCTTGGTTTTTTTGAAATTTATAAGTTGTTAGAGAATTTGTCTAGCTCCAGCGCCCTATCGACTAGAGACGGTTCCCTCCTCTCCATCGATAAGTCAACATCGATGAAGGAGGTTCGGTTAAAAACGCGACATCCGATTACGCGGCCCACCGAAAACATTTGTCGCAACACCGAACTGACTCGCAGGATGCGAGCCCTCGTGAACCGTGTTTCCTTTAACTCGGAGGATCACCGCCACATCGTGTGGCAACGCCTACGTGACCCACATCCTGTGGGCCTCACCGCCTTACGTCGATGATCAAGGGGCTTGCGCTTTTCTTATTAATAGATAAACTGCTTAGCATGTTTTCTTGAATGACGAATCATGTTTGAAACTTTATCCAAAATAAGATCAAGCGATTCTTCCTTATTTACCAGATCATAATCTGCAATGTTTAATCGTAAAACTGGGCAGGAATTAAATTGTTCAATCCAGTTTTGATAACGTTCATGCATCTCTTTCCAGTAGGAAATAGGAGTTTGTTGCTCCATTGGTCTACCACGAAGTTTTATCCGCTCCACAATATCATCAAAGGAGCCTTCTAGGTAAATCAATAAATCAGGGTGTGGAAAATAAGGTGTCATGACCATTGCTTCAAATAAGCTTCGATAGGTCTCATAGTCTACTTCAGACATTGTACCTTTTTCAAAATGCATTTTTGCAAATATCCCTGTATCTTCATATATGGAACGATCTTGCACAAATCCTCCTCCATATTCGAAAATTCTTTTTTGTTCTTTGAACCTTTCAGCCAGAAAATAAATTTGCAGATGGAAGCTCCATCTTTTAAAGTCCGCATAAAACTTATCAAGATAAGGATTATTGTCAACCACCTCAAGAGACGTCCTAAAATCGAGGGCATTTGCAAGTGCTTTTGTCATAGTTGATTTTCCCACTCCAACGGTTCCTGCAATTGTAATTACCGCATCATGTGGAATTCCATACTGTTCTCTAATGTTCATTTGATTACTTCTCCTTTTTTAAGGTGGTTTTCGATCGTAGATAGAATGGAATAACGGTCTTCTTTATATTTTATGAAATCCATCTGATCACCATTAATACGAATTACAGGAATTTCTGGATGCTCTTGTTCAAAATGAAGCATATACTCTTCGTAGTCCTGTGATAGTTGTTCTAAGTAGGTTGCTTGAATATTATGCTCTACCTCTCGTCCGCGCAATCTGATCCTTTCTAAAAGAGTATCTAGACTTGCGTGTAGGTAGATCATCATATTTGGGCGAGGCATATCATGAGTTAATATATGATAGATTTGGCTGTATTTATCAAATTGATTCTCATGTAAAGTTCGTTGTGCAAATATCATATTTTTAGAAATATGATAATCTGCTACAACTGGTTTACCTAGGGCTAAGTATTTTTTTTCTATATCTTCTAATTGCTTATATCGGTTACAAAGAAAAAACATCTCTGTTTGAAAACTCCATTCATCAATATCATCATAAAATTTCTCTAAAAATGGATTCTCTTCAACGATCTCCTTGAGAAAATGAAATTGAAAATGGGAGGCTATTTCTCGAGCAAGGGAAGTTTTTCCAACCCCTATTGGTCCTTCAACTGCGATAAAAGGAACCTTTTCCATATTTTCATCCTCCAACCTTTGACTATATTACATGTTTTAATAATAAAATTTCAACAGGAGCTTATTAGACGTAGTGAAAATTTTAAATATTACGTATAAGAGAAGCTACACCTACATCTTCACCTTAGGACTCGACAGCTTTCAAGCTTTTCTAATTCTATCAGAATTCATAACCTTAGTCAGTTGATGGTACATCAAAAACTAAGGCTTCTGCCCATTAGGTAGATTATAAGGGCTTCTAAGAAAGCAAAATAAGCTTTCAAGAACCCCTTTAACGTTACGCTAAGTTTCTCTATATAAGCTCATTTTATCCCACATGAACGGGGCAGTAATAAATCTTAAGTAAAACGAGAAGAGTAGGTGCGAGATAAACTGCCCGTAAATGTCCGATTGGTTAAAGAGCTTTAGGTCCAACCTTTGGATGCTATCAGTTGGGGACGGCCACTGATTGAAGTTTCATTTTATTTTATCATACATTGTAGGATATGTGACGGGGGAAGAAAAGGAAATATGGGTACGAGGTACTTTTCTTTTTGTCCATGATTTTGTATAATTATTTTTGTGCTTAATTTTCTATATTATATTGGCCTCGTAGCTCAGGGGATAGAGCAACGGTTTCCTAAACCGCAGGTCGGAGGTTCGATTCCTCTCGAGGCCGCTAATTAAAACCTTGGAATTCCAAGGTTTTTTCTTTTTTTCTTAAAAATTCACCACGCTTAATTTTAAATTTTGGGGACGAATTGGGGACAAATTATGCAAAACAGTTTTATATTGAACCAATTTAGCCATAAATCAAATTACACAGAGTTTTAAATTAAGAATAGAATTTTATAATGAATTAAAAAAAGAAGTTGAAAAAGAATTTATAAGCTATATAACTAAAAAAGTATGACTATAAGGTTTGGTTATATCTAAAAATGAATATCCCTTTTGCTCAGAATAACTAGCCAAGC